>JANQKJ010000214.1 GCA_028281205.1 Gammaproteobacteria bacterium | reverse complement strand
ATAATTGGTTACATGCAAGTGCGTATTGGACCTAATCGGGTTGGGCCAAGAGGGTGGTTGCAGCCAATTGCCGACGCATTGAAATTAATGTTCAAGGAGATGATTCTCCCGACTAACTCAAGTCGCTTTTTATTCCGCATAGCACCGGTGTTGGCTATAGTGCCAGCGTTGGGAGCGTGGGCAGTTATTCCTTTTGCAGAAGGTGTGCATTTTTCTGATATTAACGCAGGGTTGTTATATATCCTGGCGTTAACATCAATGGGTGTTTATGGTGTGATCGTAGCCGGCTGGGCATCCAACTCCAAATATGCATTATTAGGAGCATTACGTTCAGCTGCCCAGATTGTGTCGTATGAAATTGCCATGGGTTTTGCCTTGGTGGGTGTGTTAATGGCAAGTGGCAGTCTGAATTTAAGTGTTATTGTTGAACAGCAAAGTGGCGGTGTTATGCATTGGTATTGGTTGCCATTATTGCCTTTGTTCCTTGTATATTTAATTTCAGGTGTGGCAGGAACAAATCGTGCACCTTTTGATGTGGCTAAAGGCGAGTCGGAAATTGTGGCAGGTTTTCATGTTGAATATTCGGGCATGGGTTTTGCGGTATTCTTCCTAGCAGAGTATGCCAATATTATTCTTATTTCAGCATTGACTGCGTTATTGTTTTTGGGTGGGTGGTTGAGTCCATTTGAAAATGTTGATTCCTTGACGGGCCTTCCTTATATCGGGGCATTAATAGATTCAGGTCCACATTGGTTTCTATTGAAAACAAGCTTTTTTATTTTTTGTTTTCTATGGTTCCGCGCAACATTTCCTCGTTACCGTTATGACCAGATCATGCGTTTAGGCTGGAAGGTGTTAATTCCAGTGACATTAGTTTGGATTTTTGTTGAGGGTATATTGATTGCGGTTAAGTTTCCGCCTTGGTTCGATTAGATGGATATCGTATTAGACAAAAATAGTATTGAATCGCTTCGCGATTATTTATTTGCGAGTAGTACCCACTCACAAGTGTGGACCTTGGTTTGATTAATAGGAGAAGTTTATGAAACATATGTTAAAAAGCTTCTCTTTGTGGGAGCTGTTAAAGGGGCTTAACCTTACACGCAAGAAACTGGTAAGTAATAAAATTACTGTTCAGTATCCTGAAGAAAAAACACCCCAATCGCCACGGTTTAGAGGATTGCATGCACTAAGAAGATACCCTAGTGGAGAAGAGCGTTGCATAGGCTGTAAATTATGTGAAGCGGTATGTCCTGCTTTGGCGATAACTATTGATTCAGAGGAAAGAGAGGATGGTTCACGACGTACGACGCGCTATGACATCGATTTGTTTAAATGTATTTACTGCGGGTTTTGTGAAGAGGCATGCCCAGTTGATGCGATAGTAGAAACAAGAAATTTCGAATATCACTTTGAGAATCGAGGTGAGCAAATTATGCGAAAAGAGGACTTGCTCGCGGTAGGAGAAAAATACGAACAGCAAATTGCACAAGACCGTGAGGTTGATGCTCAGTATCGGTAAAATATACAACAAAAATACAAGATCATAATAAACATAATAATAAATGACTTTTCAGCTAATAGTTTTTTACTTTTTTGCAGCCATTATGGTGATTGCTGCATTGCGTATGATTACTGCTAAAAATCCTGTGCATTCGGCGCTGAGTTTAGTGCTGGTGTTTTTTACTTCATCCGCAATTTGGTTGTTACTGGAAGCAGAATTCTTAGCCATTACTCTAGTGTTGGTCTATGTGGGTGCCGTGATGGTGCTGTTTTTGTTTGTGGTAATGATGTTGGATATCAACATCAGTCAAATGCGTGAAGGCTTTGTTAAGTTTATGCCCATAGCGCTAATCGTTTCACTGGTAATGATTGTTGAGCTGGTTCTAGTAGTATTAGCTAAAGAATTTGCTATTGAGCGTACAGCAGGTTTTCAACATGAATTGGGTAACACCCATGCCTTGGGTGAAATTTTATATACCGAATATTTATTGCCGTTTGAAACAGCAGCAGTGATTTTATTAGTCGCGATTGTTGCTGCCATTGTTCTGACTTTGCGTCATCGTATGCAGACCCAGGCACAAGATCCGGCAGAGCAAGTTAAGGTTAAGGCTAAGGATCGCATACGGATTGTTTCTTTGGCCAGTGAAAACGATAAGAAATCCTGAGTATTGACCAATGATTACAATCACACATTTTTTAGTGCTCGGGGCAATTTTATTTTCGTTAGCTATTGCGGGTATTTTCATGAACCGCAAAAACCTGATTGTATTGTTGATGTCTATTGAGCTAATGCTGTTAGCCGTCAATATCAATTTTGTTGCCTTCTCTTATTACTTAAATGACTTAGCTGGACAGGTATTTGTATTCTTTATCCTGACTGTAGCCGCGGCTGAGGCTGCTATTGGTTTAGCGATACTGGTGGTTGTGTTTAGAAATCGTGGCACGATTAATGTGCAAGATTTAAATGAGATGAAAGGTTAGTTATGTCGTTGTACCAATTATCCTTGATCATTGTACTTGCTCCACTATTTGGATCGGTCGTGGTTGGTTTGTTTGGCAAATGGCTGACGCGACAGCATGCACATCTCATAACAATTGGTGGAGTAACTATATCTCTGCTTGCTTCTGGTGTTGTTTTTTACGATTTATTTACTAATGGCTATCCAACACATAACTTCTATTTGTATGAATGGGCAAAGATTGGTGAATTGACTCTGGGGGTTGGATTTTTAATCGATACACTAACAGCTATTATGATGTTGGTGGTGACGTCAGTATCACTTATGGTGCATATATATACCATTGGCTACATGCACGATGACCCAGGTTATAAACGATTCTTCAGTTATATCTCTTTATTTACTTTTTCTATGTTAATGCTGGTCATGTCGAATAACTTTTTGCAGTTGTTCTTTGGCTGGGAAGCAGTGGGTCTAGTTTCTTATTTGCTGATTGGTTTTTGGTATAAACGCCCAACAGCAATAGTTGCCAATATAAAAGCCTTTTTAGTCAACCGTGTAGGTGACTTTGGCTTTTTGCTGGGAATTGCTGCCATTGTGATCGCTACATCGAGCTTGGACTATGCTGAAGTGTTTGCTGGAGCGGGTAATTTGGTTAACCAGGACATACAAATCACCAACACACTTCAAGTATCGTTAATTACATTTATATGTATTGCATTGTTCGTAGGTGCTATGGGTAAATCTGCACAAGTGCCACTGCACGTGTGGTTGCCGGATTCTATGGAAGGTCCTACACCTATCTCTGCCTTGATCCATGCGGCAACAATGGTGACTGCGGGTATTTTTATGGTGGCACGCATGTCGCCATTATTTGAACTCAGTGAAACCGCCTTACTGTTTATTATGTTTATCGGTGCTGTTACAGCTTTATTTATGGGCTTGGTTGCAATTGTGCAAGACGATATTAAAAAAGTCGTGGCATATTCAACGCTTTCACAATTGGGGTATATGACTGTCGCGTTAGGCGTATCTGCATATTCTCTTGCAATATTTCATTTATACACGCACGCATTTTTTAAAGCATTACTGTTTTTGGCCGCAGGTTCAGTAATTATCGCGCTGCATCATGAACAAGATATTCGTCGCATGGGGGGTTTATGGAAACGCATGCCGGTTACTTATATTACTTCTTTGATCGGTACTCTGGCTTTGATTGGCTTTCCGGCATTCTCTGGATTCTTTTCTAAAGAGTCCATTATAGAGGCGGTTCATTTTTCTGAGTTACCCGGTGCGCAGTATGTATACTGGATGGTGATGTCAGGTGTATTTATTACCGCTTTTTATTCTATACGCATGTTTATTTTAGTTTTTCATGGGCAGCCGCGCATGTCAGATGAAAGTTATGCGCATGTAAAAGAGTCGCCTAAAGTTGTTACTTTGCCATTGATCTTCCTGGCGGTGATGAGTGTTTGCTCGGGCTATGTAATTAACCATGTGGTTTATGGTGATTTCTTTACTGCATCCATCTATGTCAGTGAGCAACACTCAGTTATGCAAGCAATGGCGGATAAATTCCCTGGCGTTTGGCCAATGGTAACGCATGGTTTTGTTGTAATGCCGTTTTATTTATTGATGGCAGGTGTATTGTTGGCATGGTTGTGTTATTCGCTGATGCCGAGTCTTCCTCGCTTGCTGTCTCCAATTACATTTATTCCAAGTAAAATCTTAATTCATAAGTATGGGTTTGACTGGTTATACCTAAAAGGCTTTGCACGTTTAGGTGTAGGCATTGGCAAGTTGGCATCTGCTCTAGGTGATCGGATATTAATTGATGGTTTGATTGTTAATGGTGCTGCAGCTGTTGTGAAAGGCATTTCTGATCAGATAAGAAAAGTACAAACAGGTTACTTATATCAGTATGCATTTGCCATGATTATAGGTCTGCTTGGCTTATTGACTTACTTCTATACCCAAAACTAATTATTAGTCATGACTATGCCGATTCTGAGTATGTTGATTTGGATGCCAATGATTGCTGGCGTGCTGATCATGCTATTGGGTCGCAATAATGCTGAAAGTATGAAGTGGTTTGCTGCTATTTTTTCAGTGTTTCAACTTGCACTGGGTTTGCTGTTGCTTATCAAGTCAGATACTCAGGCCGGCATGCAGTTTGTTGAAAAACACCTATGGATAAGCCCTTTTGATATTTATTATGCACTGGGTGTTGATGCTATATCTATTACACTGATTGTATTAACAGTTTTTATGACGTTATTAGTCGTCATCGCAAGCTGGAATAACGTAAAACAAGATATCCATTATTACTTGGCTGCCTTTCTAATCTTAGAGGGCTTAATGGTAGGTGTGTTCTGTGCCCTTGATGCTATCTTATTTTATGTGTTCTTTGAGGCGATGTTGATACCCATGTTTTTAATTATTGGTATTTGGGGCGGGCCGCGTCGTGTTTACGCGACAGTAAAATTCTTTTTATATACCTTCCTCGGTTCGGTAT
>JANQKJ010000181.1 GCA_028281205.1 Gammaproteobacteria bacterium | reverse complement strand
AGAGGTCGAGATCTTACTGGCCTGGCATGGCTTGGTCAACTGTCTTTATTGATTATTAGCCGTGGTCTATAGACTGTCGTATTTTCACCAACGTTCATCTCGTACCCTAGTGAATTATGTCGAAATGTGAACTACTACTAGTGTGCGGACTTTAATTCGTTAGGCATATCACTTTTCGTTTTAAATCAACCGACTACTATTCCTACCCAGGCATGGAGTGCTGCACATGGCTCTGACGCAGGTTATCAGATGGTTTCTACCAATTAGCCGAGGTCATTATTATGTGCTGCGGAACTCAATAAAGTAGCCGAAGGAACGTCTTGGAGACTTAGGGATTAAGGAGAATTTTGGGTGAGTAGTGTTGTAATAATGGAGTATGAAGGCCACCAAATTAGGTTGGTCGAAAGAAAGCTTGAAGACATGTGGTTTGTTGCCGCAGATGTCTGTCGTTGCGTGGGTCTTGCGATTAATAGTCGCACAGGAAAACCTAATGTAACTGTTGCAACTCGTGAATTAACCGATGACCAAAAAGAAAAGTTTCGAGTTGATACACCTGAAAATCCAAAGAATCCATGGATAGATATGATGATTGTATCCGAGGAAGGCTTAATGAGGATGCTTGGTTTATCTGATACAATAGAAGCTCAACGTTTCAAGCATTTTGTACAACAAGAATTCCCAAAGTTTAATACCAGCACTGCATTTGTAAATGCAAGTGCTTCAGAATAATTTCTAATATATAATGCAGCACAATCATAATCTTCTATTAACCTAAAACATCTTTTAATCTACGCAAAGCCTCTGCTAGATTTTCTTTTGAATTAGCGAAAGAAATGCGCATATAGCCCGGTAGTCCAAAGGCTGTCCCAGGAACGACTGCAATACCGCATTTAGTGAGTAAGTAAGTAGCAAACTCAACATCATTTTCGACACCTGAAGTTTGATCAATTGCTTCTTCGATATTTGCAAAGCAGTAAAATGTACCTTGAGACATAATGCAGCTAATCCCATTAATACTGTTGAGTTCGTTTACAACAAACTCACAGCGTTCTTCGAATGCGGCACTCATAGCACTAACACATTCCTGATCAGAAGAGAGTGCAGCTTCAGCAGCAGCTTGTGATATTGAGCAAGGATTAGAAGTGCTCTGTGATTGAATGTTTTTCATAGCATCAATGACTTCAGTAGGCCCGGCTGCATAGCCAATACGCCAACCTGTCATAGAATAGGCTTTAGATACACCATTCAATACCAGTGTTCTGGATTTTAATTCGGGGCAGACAGATAGAATATTACAGAATTTCTGCTTACCGAACAGTATGTGCTCATACATATCATCTGTAGCAACCCAGATCTGTGGGTTTTTTACAAGTACGTCTGCTAGGCTTTTTAATTCATCTTCATTATAACTAGCACCCGTTGGGTTTGACGGACTGTTTAGTACCAGCAGCTTTGTCTTGCTAGTGATCTTGCTTGTGAGTTGCTTGGCATTTATTTTAAATGACTGCGATTGATCAGCTGTGATGAAAACGGGGAGGCCGTCAGCCAATAGCACCATGTCTGGGTACGATACCCAATATGGTGCAGGGATAATGACCTCATCTCCCTGATCTAAAACAGCTTGGCATAAATTATAAAAACTTTGTTTACCACCATTAGAAACAAGAATTTCATTTAGTGAGTAGCTTAGCCCATTATCGCGCTCAAATTTACTAATGATTGCTGTTTTCAGAGAATTAGTACCAGCAACAGGTGTGTACTTGGTTTTGCCGGATTGGATCGCATCAATTGCGGCTTGTTTTATATGGTCTGGGGTGTCAAAGTCAGGTTCGCCGGCTGCCAAATTGATTACATCAACGCCTTCCAGCTTTAGCTGATTGGCTTTAGCGGTAACAGCAAGCGTGGGAGAAGGTTTGATTCTGCGAACACGAGAAGCTAATTTGATATTCAATTGAGTATAAGTTCCTAGGTGAGACTAACAAAAATTACCGGGCGTGATCATACTGTATTTTAAGGGTCCCGATAAAGTTAATGAGTAAAGAATTTCGAATAGAGTCATCATTTGAGCCTTCAGGGGATCAACCAAGTGCAATTGCACAACTTACAGAAGGTTTGAATGATGGTTTAGCACACCAAACCTTATTAGGTGTGACTGGATCTGGCAAGACTTTTACTATTGCTAAAGTAATAGAAAGTGTGCAGCGTCCTACTATAGTGCTAGCACCAAATAAAACTTTAGCAGCACAACTTTATGGCGAGATGAAATCATTCTTTCCGCGCAATACAGTGGAATATTTTGTTTCTTACTATGATTACTATCAGCCGGAAGCTTATGTCCCTTCCAGCGACACTTTTATTGAGAAAGATGCGTCGGTCAATGATCATATTGAGCAGATGCGCCTGTCTGCAACAAAAGCACTATTTGAACGCAACGACACCGTGATTGTGGGTACTGTGTCAGCAATTTATGGCCTTGGGGATCCGCGTTCATATTTAAATATGGTGCTGCATCTGGATCGAGGAGATATTACTGATCAACGCACTATTTTAAGGCGTTTGGCAGAGCTTCAATATAAACGTAACGATGTTGAATTGAAGCGCGGTACTTTCCGCGTTCGTGGTGAAGTGATAGATGTACACCCAGCAGAATCAGAGCGTGAAGCTATTCGAATTGAATTGTTTGATGACGAGATTGAACAGTTAAGTTATTTCGATCCCTTGACTGGGGAAGTGGTAAGGCGTGTACCAAGATTAACTGTTTATCCAAAGTCTCACTACGTTACTCCCAGGAGTGTTATTTTAGAAGCGATAGATTTTATTAAGACAGAGCTTAAAGAGCGTCTCGATGGTTTGAGAAGTATAGAAAAATTAGTAGAGGCGCAACGTTTGGAGCAGCGTACCCAGTACGATCTGGAAATGCTCCAGGAGCTGGGTTATTGCAATGGTATTGAAAACTATTCGCGCTATTTAAGTGGACGTGGTCCTGGCGAGCCGCCACCATGTTTATTAGATTACCTGCCGGATAATGCCTTAATGATTATGGACGAGAGTCATGTGTCGGTTCCGCAATTTGGTGGTATGTATAAAGGCGATCACTCACGCAAAAGCACTTTAGTTGAATATGGATTCCGATTGCCATCAGCGCTGGATAATCGCCCGTTAAAATTCGAGGAGTTTGAAGCATTATCACCGCAAGTAATTTACATATCTGCAACACCTGGTGATTATGAATTAGAAAAGTCGGGACAAGTTGCTGAGCAAGTGGTACGTCCAACCGGACTAGTCGATCCAGTAATTGAAGTGCGTCCGGTTGCTTCTCAAGTAGATGATGTATTGTCGGAAATTAACGAGAGAGTGGCAGAGGGTGAGCGGGTTTTAATAACGACTTTAACCAAACGCATGTCAGAAGATCTGACTGAGTATTTGGAAGAGCATGGTGCGCGAGTTAGATACCTGCATTCTGACATCGATACGGTTGAACGTGTCGAAATTATCCAGGATTTGCGTAAAGGAGTGTTCGATGTGTTAGTAGGTATTAACTTGCTGCGTGAAGGATTGGATATTCCTGAGGTTTCACTAGTTGCCATTTTTGATGCAGATAAAGAAGGTTTTTTGAGATCTGATCGGTCATTAATTCAAACTATAGGACGTGCTGCAAGAAATCTTAATGGTAAGGCAATTTTATATGCGGACAAGATCACTGGCTCTATGCGCCGAGCAATAGATGAAACTGAGCGTCGTCGAGAAAAGCAACAGGCCTACAATATAGCACATAACATAACACCCCAGAGTGTGGAAAAGTCTGTGGGCAATATTATGGAAGGAGCGCAGTCGCGTTATGATCAACAACGTTACCGTCAACTGCATGAAATTGCCGAACAGGCGGATGATTATGAAGCTATGACACCCGAATTAGCACTTAAGCAAATTCAGCAACTGGAGCAGAAAATGTATGAATTTGCTCGCAATCTGGAATTTGAGGATGCAGCACACACAAGAGATGAGATTCAGCGCTTAAAAGATTTTGCTCTAGGTAAACCTAATCTGGAAGCGAGTTAATTACTGTTAAATCTGTTGGGTGTGTGATACCTTTTCGCGTCTTCGAATCTTTAGGCTGAAGATAAAATTGAGGAACCGTCGATTTGCTAGCGTAGCGCTTGAGACAAGATAAAAATTGATCAGGAAGCACAGCTTACTTGTGAAGTAAGTGAGTGCTCAGAAGCAATTTTTAAAGACGTATCAGAATAAATCAGAGGTTCACTTGATATAGGCGCGTAGCTCAGTTGGTTAGAGCATCACCTTGACATGGTGGGGGTCGTTGGTTCGAATCCAATCGCGCCTACCAGACTTGCGAGGGGCTCGGCCTCGTAACTTTAAATAGTGCCGAAGGCACGCATATAAGTTAGATTCGATTCGAGTAATCGCTTCCATGTAAAAGTATGTACTTTATTTAGATGTGGTGTGGATGGAAGCTGGTATTATGCGCAAATTAAGCATGGCGAAGCCATTCCTAAACAAATGGTTTGGTAAGTTTGGCCTTGCAAATTAATAGTCGCGATACGACAGATTATTAATGTTGTGATTTTTTTGCGCTTATATTGAGTAGCGAAATCACACGGTCATAATTTTGTAGAAATATCTTTATATAACAAGTGACCCTTGGTATCGGTCACAAG
>JANQKJ010000124.1 GCA_028281205.1 Gammaproteobacteria bacterium | reverse complement strand
CATGACCAGAAACAGGCGGCACGATGGGCCGGGATTACTTTTGTAGTGTTAATTGGCTTGATTGTATTGGCAATTCAGTTGCCGGGTGCTCCTTTATTTGGGCAAGGTCAGCGTTTTGCGCGTTGGATTGAAGTTACCGTGCCGCTGTTATTTTTAGTGTTTATCCTACCTGGAGTAGTTTATGGTTTGCGTGCAAAAACAATTACCAGTAGTAAACAGTTTGCACGTTACCTTGGCGATACTATTAGTGACTTGGGGCCATACATTGTATTGGCGTTTTTTGCCGGACAATTTATTGCGGTTTTTAAATATAGCCACCTTGGGGAAATGCTGGCGCTTGCCGGTGGTGGTTGGCTGGCTTCTCTGCACTTGGATGTTAGTTTCTTGTTAGTCGCGTTTGTATTGTTGGCTTGCTTGGGAAATTTACTGATTGGTTCCATGTCAGCGAAATATGCTTTCATGGCACCGGTATTTGTACCCATGCTTATGCAAGCTGGAGTTGCACCCGAATTGACCCAAGTTGCGTACCGCATTGGAGATTCCGTGACGAATGTCATTACTCCATTAAATCCTTACATGATTATTGTGTTGGCGATGTTGCAAAAATATCAACGTGATGCTGGTATTGGGACATTGATAAGTTTGACTTTGCCTTACACTATTGGTTTTTTGATCGCGTGGCTAATACTACTTGTTTTTTGGATAGGCTTGGGGCTTTCGCTAGGCCCGGGTCATGTCCCTTGAACTATATAAGCTGACTTTTCGTTTGTGAGAGTGTGTCGGGACTGAATAAATTAAGTCTGATTTAGAAATCATCAGTAGAAGTAAACAAACCTACGCGCAAATCTTTTGCATGATAGATTTCGCGCTCATCAACTAGCATAGTGCCGTCAGCGATTCCCAGAGACACCCCGCGAGTGATAACACGTTTAATGTCAATTTGGTAAGTAACTTTACTTGCGGTTGGCAATACTTGGCCGCTAAATTTTACTTCTCCTACACCTAATGCACGACCTCGACCAGGATTATCACGCCATGCCAAATAAAATCCAACCAGTTGCCACATTGCATCTAAGCCTAAGCAACCCGGCATTACTGGATCACCAGGGAAGTGACACTCAAAAAACCATAGTTCGGGTTTGATATCTAGCTCTGCGATTATTTTACCCTTTTTATAATTGCCGCCGTCTTCGTTAATCGTAGTGATACGATCAATCATTAACATATTGGGTGTGGGTAATTGCGCGTTGCCCGGGCCAAACATGTCTCCTTTACCGCAAGCAAGTAACTCTTCGAAACTGAAGCTAGATGGTCGACTCATAATGATTTGTTATTGTTTATTGTTATAGCTATTTTAATGTAATTATTAGTTATCAAGAAAAGCTGAGATGGGTCGTTTTAAACGATCTAATTCAAGACGTAACTCTCCCATAGTTTGAACAATCACAGCATTAACTTCTTCAACTACCTCAGTGTAACCTGATACCGCGCTACCGCATACAATTAAGGTAGTGTTTTTTGGCAAAGTATTTTTAATTTGTCTTAGTACATTAGGTATGTGAGGATCATCAGCAGGCCTGGCAATGCCTAATGCAACGGCTGCGGCGTGCGAGTGACTACAAGCAAATACAATTTCATCGGCAGGTAATTCTGTGCCCAAATATATTGAGTTCCAGCCGTATGAATTTGCAGCCACTGCCATGCGTAGTGCGATCAAATCATATTGTTGTCCCACGGGTGTGGTGACAACCAGATTGTAACGACTATCGTATTCGTTTTCCGAAGCAGTTAATGTACACATATATGAACGCACCATAGATGTTGCCATGCGTTCCTGTGATAGACGCATATTACCGCGCCGGCATTCATCTCTAATGTATGCAATTAATGGCCTTAACAAATCTTCCAATAAAAAAGGGATACCAAGAGTATTGGCGGCTTTGACCAGACTTGCTTTAAGTGCGCTCGGG
>JANQKJ010000123.1 GCA_028281205.1 Gammaproteobacteria bacterium | reverse complement strand
ACAAAACTGCGTGATCAAATTATGGCTGTTTTGTATAGCGGTCTATATCACGTTGCCAAGCAGCTTTGCGCTGGCTATTACCACCTGACTTCTCCATTTCTTCTTGACGAATAAAGTCCTTATAAGTGTGAGTGGCGAGTGTTAAGGCATGTTCTAAATCAGCCAGGTCTTCTTTTTTAAAGCTCAGGTTTACATTTTTTCCCATACCATTAATCCTCCAATAAAACTGCTGGACGTTGCGTTAGGCCACGGATAGTAGCGCAATAATCTCACCAGATTCAATCTTTCTTTTTAGATCAAAAAAAGTACTGAACTAATAATTTGATCCCGTAGGGTACCAATAAACAGACAACGCAAACCGTTATTTTACTCAGTAATAGGATAAAGATAGCCGGATAATCTAAGGCTACTTAGTCAAATATGTCATTATTTTATTCAACACATATGACAATAAGACTTAGATTTCAGCTGGATTTATGAGGAAAAAGTGATTGATATAAATAAGTTGGCATACTTTATTAAAGGCATTTTTATCAGCTGAGTATTAATCCTCTGACAGTAAATGCCCAACTTTTATTATGTCATATCCATTGTGAATTGGTTGTATTACAAGCAATAAATATGTCCATCGCATATTTTCATTTTTACTATCTCGTAATTTACCACGCACACTCTTGCAAAAAAGACTCTATTTAAAGCAGCACAAAAAAGCTCATACCCTCATAGTATGAGCTTAATCAATTTAATAGGGCATTAAGAGGTAGCAAATACTGGTTGTATAGCAGCCTACACAGTACTCAACAAACGGCCTTTAGGCCCGCATATGGATGCAGTTTTAACCAAGTAAAATAGCGCTTAAACTACAGATAGCCTGATATTAATGCAGGCCACCAATTTCTCCACGAAATGGCTAGACTAGATTATCGCTTCTTTCGTTAAAATTGGCGGTGTATTTGTCCGCTTCAAGAAGCCATTCACCATATTCTCATTAGTATCGGTTGCTGATTTCTGCTCACTAACAATACCGGTTAAAACTTGGATTGCACCTTGAATGCGATGTAGCGAACAGGTCAACTCGTGCTTTTGCTCTTCTATTTCGTCCAGAACTGCTTGTGCTTTAGCTTGCTCACTTCTTAACTGCTGCAATCGATCGTGGATTAGTTTTTTCATGGGAAACCTATTTTTATTATAAATGGGCTTTATTATTCAATTAGATGTCATCGTTTAGCTTGTTTCTGCAACCAACTGGTTGTATGAAATCACTATGTAAATGATTGACTTCAAATCAACAATGACATCATTCTGGCTGCATTATAATCTAAACTAATTAGAATTATCTGTGAGGTGATTCACTTTTAACCAATTTCAATTCGCGCCAGCTAGCCCTAACCCCCCTTAAGTTATTGTAATAGCAGCTAAATTTAAAAATAGCCTAAGTCGCCGGTTCACGCATTGTGACAAATTCTTCCGCTGCCGTTGGGTGAATCCCGATAGTGGCATCAAATATCGCTTTAGTAGCTCCCGCCTTAAGCGCGATAGCCATCCCCTGAATAATCTCGCCAGCATCAGCACCTACC
>JANQKJ010000110.1 GCA_028281205.1 Gammaproteobacteria bacterium | reverse complement strand
GCACTTCTATTAGGTGAAGTGATAGACACTACAGGCCGCCGTAACGATATTCAATTAAAAGGCTCAGGCCGTACTCCATACTCACGCGGGGGCGATGGTAAGTCTGCGCTTGGCCCGGTACTGCGTGAATATATAATGAGTGAAGCTATGCATGTATTGGGAATCCCAACGACACGTGCATTAGCTGCAGTGAGTACCGGCGAAATGGTTATGCGTACTGAACCTTTACCAGGTGCGGTGTTCACTCGCGTCGCAGCAAGTCATATTCGCATTGGTACATTCCAGTATTTTGCGGCACTGGGTGAACAAGATAAAGTAAGACAGTTAGCAGACTACACAATTGCTCGTCATTATCCTGACATACAATCGTCTGCAACACCTTACCTGGATTTACTAGCCGCAATAAGTACTGTGCAAGCGTCTTTAGTAGCACAGTGGATGTTAGTTGGTTTTATTCATGGGGTAATGAACACTGACAATATGACCGTGACTGGGGAAACCATTGATTATGGGCCATGTGCATTTATGGATCGTTATGCACCCAAAACTGTGTTTAGTTCAATTGACACTCATGGTCGTTATGCCTATCAAAACCAACCATCTATTGCACAATGGAACCTTGCACGCTTAGCAGAAACTTTGTTACCACAATTAGATGAGAATAATGATAAAGCAATTGAATTGGCGACTGAGGTACTCAATCAGTTTCCTCAACATTATCACCATCACTGGCTACAAGGCATGCGCAGTAAGCTGGGGCTTAAATCAGTTGAAAAGGATGATATGAGTTTGATGAATGATTTGCTCGCTGCAATGGATAAGCAAACTGTCGATTACACTTCATTGTTCAGGCGCCTAATTGATTTCTTAAAAGGAGATGAGCAAGTAGTCACTGCTTTGTTTGATGATGCAACTTTGTTTAAAGAGTGGTTACCAAAATGGAAATCGCGCTTACAAAGAGATGAATTAGAGCTAGATGATAGTATTGAATTAATGTTACATACTAATCCAATTTATATTCCACGCAATCACAAAGTAGAAGAAGCTTTAGAGTTAGCAGTGCAAAATAAAGATTATTCAAAGTTTGAGCGTTTGTTGGCGGTGCTTAGTCATCCATATGATGAATGTAGTGAATACCAAGAATATGCTTTGCCAGCACCAAAAGAATTTGGCTCCTATAAAACTTTTTGTGGTACTTAATGCATTTATTAGGCTTAAACACTTATAAGTGTAGGTGCATTTGTAATTTGTCAAGCAATCCATTCAAAACACTATGAGCTGCTGATTTTAAGGGTTGAACGGTCATCTAGCCTCTAGAACCACTTGCTTATAAGCGTGACAATGTGAACGTGTTCACAATCTACAAGTGAGTAGTATATGAAACTTATATTGTCTGTATTCTTTTTTGCTTGCCTAACTGCTGCATTAACAGCGACCGCAGGTGAAGATTATGTATGCGATAACAATGGCGTAAAACGAATTGTAAGTATTGTTTATCAAAACGAAGAACAACCTGTTCCTTGTGAAGTGCGCTATGACAAAGGTCAGGGCGTGGAAACATTATGGACTGCTAAATCAGAAGTTGGCTACTGTGAGGCAAGAGTCAGTGAATTTATTGAAAAACAGGAATCATGGGGCTGGAATTGTAATAAGTTTGAAGTGCCTGAGACAGTGGAAAATGTAGACTCACAACAATCACAACATGTTTCTGACTCAGAATCTCCTGAGGTTACAGAAGATGGTTTGCATACATCTATGTACTAATTGTTACATGCCTTGAGCATGTTAAAAGAGTATTATTTATCTACTCGCATTTAATTAGTGGTTAAGTAAATAAAAAGGCTCCCAGATTGGGAGCCTTTTTTGCTTTGAGTGGATTAGAAATGTGAATTTCTTGTATTAAATTTCTTCAACTAGATTTCTTCTACGCCATCCAAGTCAGTTCCGCCGATGATGTTAGAAGCACGAATTTTTATTGTGCCTTTGCCAGCATCTTCCTGGTCAGCTTCAATACCATCTTCTTTGTCGCCTTCAGGGCCATTGTCTGTCAATGTATTAAAGAAATTGATGAATAAGCCGCCATTACCATCTTCATTAAGATCGAAACCTTTACCGTCATTGCCAGTAGAAAAGGTGCCTATCACGTTACCTTCCATCGTGCCCTTATCAGCCTCTACGATTTCAAAACCATCATTACCGTTATCGACAGCATCTGTCTTGATGATGTCGAACCATACACCGCCATTGCCAGCTTCTTCAAATACGAAGCCTTTGTCATTGCCAGTTGCGACTGATCTTACGACTTTAGCTACTAAACCACCTTCATCTTCCTCAGTAAGTTTGACACCATCATCTCGGTTATCAATCACTTTTGAATCAATGAATTTAAGCGACATGCGGCCTTTGCCTTCTTCGTCTAGGTCCACACCTTCATCTAAGTTGGCGCTGACTACTGACTTAACCATAGTCATTTCGATTGAACCGTTGCCAGCTTCGTCAAGGTCAATGCCGTCATCCAAGTCTAAGCCAAACTCAATAGTTGTTTGGTTGTCGTCTTCGTCAAACTCAGCTTCAGCTTCTACACATGTAAAGTCATTATTAATTTGATTTTCGATGAACGCATTGTTTAGGTTGTCTAATCTTGCCTGTTCAATTTGCTCATCAGTGAGAGGTCCATCAAAAGTCATTTCATCTTCAAATTCAAACTT
>JANQKJ010000101.1 GCA_028281205.1 Gammaproteobacteria bacterium | reverse complement strand
ACGCTTAGTAAACCCAAGCGCCTACTAGGTGTGATGAAAGTAATTGACGAAACCTATGAAGACTTGGTCAAACAAAACGTCACACCGGATATGGTATTTGCTTTTCGCGGCGGAGTATTGCGGCTACTTTCTTCACAAACGATAGAACTACAGCCCAATGAAGAAGCAGTACTTGAAGAACTACTTGCACTCATTCAAACCATGAGTGAAAAGCCTGGTGTGAAAATGGAATCATGCTCAATTGCTGCGCGCATTCTAGGCATTGATAACAGCACTTTTATTCCTGCAGTTAAACCCGTAGGAAATACATTTGTATCGCTAATTGCTTATCAACAGAAAGGTTACTCTCTGATTCCTATTGATTAAAATTACAGATAATTTTTAGACACAATATAATATTGTAGTCAAAATGTTATTTTGGAAATTTATCAGCCAAACTCTTTGTGCAACTTTGCGTGGAATTCTGTCTTATGCCCATTCCACCACTTAGCCAAATATCTAACCAGCTCGTTAGGTTCCTCATTATTAATTGCATCCGCAACAATCTGATGCAAGTCTTTCAAAAATTCTTCTCCATATTTATGGATTTCAGCGATCGCATCCTCAGACATTCCATTTGCAATAAGTATGGATTCTTCTGTTTTTAGATGGAACATAACGTATTGCTCTAGCATCAGAATAGTCGGTCTCAAAGACTCCAAATCCCATCCCTGCTGCATAAAGTAATACAATGAGTTTATTGTTGCGATCAAACCACGATGCTGTTCATTTACGATAGGGCTACCTACCAAATCATCATCATGCCACTTAACAAATAGCAGTTCTTTCATTATTAAATCCCAGCCAGTTATTTAACTGAGATATCGACAATTGCCATATGTTCTAAATACCAAATAGCTGGCAGAAGCAACCATTTAATTAATAAAGTAAAAATCTTGTACGCAATGCTTTAAGCAAGTGATAAATAATAAAGGCTAGACCTGTTTACTGGGCATATCTTTGTATTATATGTTCAGCAGAAATTGTTAGTTGCGCTAACAAATATTGCTTTAATGATTTTTTGCACGGCTGCAACTAAACGAATAATCCCTTCCAACTCACCAGCAGCATGATAAGAATTGTCGCCAGTGCCATAGCCATATTTATTTTTATATACGCCCACTAGCTATCACCAAGTTGAAATTACTTTAACAAAACAAAATAACTTTTGCCGTACAGGTTTTATTTATTCTATTAACCTCAATTTACTTACTATAACGCAACTAATTAAATACTTATTCTGATTATTCCACCAATGAATAAAAATGTAATTTCCAATCTATATGTATAAAGTGTACTCTACGCAACAAAAGCAAGATACTTATAATTTGCAAAGTGGGAGTAAAAAATGAAAATTAGCGTACCTAATGAAATTCATGAAAATGAATGTCGTGTTGCAATGACGCCGGACACAGCCAAACGACTACAAAAACTTGGCTTCGAAACAGCCATTGAGTCCGGTGCTGGTGCAAGTGCAAACTTCACTGATGATGCCTATAGAGAGGCCGGTGTAGAGGTCGTTTCTGATGCCAGCCAACTTTGGGCTAATGCCGACATTATCTTAAAAGTACGCGCTCCCGAAATAAATTCTTCCGGCGTTGACGAAATCAGCTTAATGCCTTCAGGTAGTACATTAATTAGCTTCATATGGCCCGCTCAAAATGAAGACTTATTAAAAAAATTACAAGCGCAAAATGTCACTGCATTAGCGATGGATTCAGTGCCACGTATTTCACGTGCGCAAAAAATGGATGCACTTTCTTCCATGGCCAATATTGCCGGCTATCGTGCTGTCATAGAAGCGGCTAATCATTTTGGAAGATTCTTTACCGGCCAAATTACTGCAGCAGGGAAAGTTCCTCCTGCTAAAGTCATGGTAATAGGCGCTGGGGTTGCCGGCCTAGCTGCACTTGGAACAGCCAGTGGACTGGGTGCAATAGTACGAGCTTTTGATACTCGCCCAGAAGTAAAACAACAAGTCGAAAGTATGGGCGCACAATTTTTAGAATTGGATTTTGAAGAAGAAGACAGCGGTCCATCCTCTACCGGTTACGCTAAAACAATGAGTAAAGAATTCATTGAAGCTGAAATGACATTATTCAGAGAGCAGGCTAAAGAAGTCGATATTATTATTACAACAGCACTAATACCCGGCAAGCCGGCGCCGAAGTTAATCCTGGCAGACATGGTTGAGTCCATGAAAGAAGGAAGTGTTGTCGTCGACCTCGCTGCCGAACAAGGAGGCAACTGTGAATTAACAGTACCTGGTGAGGTTGCAGTTAAGCACGGTGTGACATTAATTGGTTACATGGATCTTCCCAGTCGCTTACCCAATCAATCCAGCCAGCTATACGGCTCCAACTTGTGCCATATGTTAAATGATCTAACGCCAGAAAAAGACGGTGTTATCAACGTTAATATGGAGGACGATGTTATTCGTGGCGCGACGGTTGTTAAAGATGGTGAAATTACTTTTCCACCACCCCCAATTTCTGTTTCAGCAGCACCTGCTGCACCTAAAGCAGCAATGCCAGAACCTGAACCAGAGAAAAAGAAAAGTGGCATGGGTTTAATAATTACTATGGTAGTTGCTGCGATATTCTTGTTCTGGTTAGGCAAAGTAGCCCCAGCAGATTTTATGCAAAATTTCACCGTATTTGTTTTATCTTGTTTCGTTGGCTATATGGTGATTTGGAATGTAACACCCGCACTGCATACACCATTAATGAGTGTAACCAACGCTATTAGTAGTGTGATTATTATTGGTGCTTTACTGCAAGTAGGGAGTTCTAGCACCGTTATCATGTGGTTAGCATTAATCTCAATATTTATTGCGTCTATCAACATAGGGGGTGGCTTTGCCGTTACCCAGCGCATGTTGCAAATGTTCCGCAAAGACGACTAAGGAGAGAGAATAATGAATCCACAATTACTTACAGTTTCGTATCTCGCCGCAGGTGCCTTATTCATCTTTAGTTTAGGCGGTTTGAGCAATCAGGAATCTGCCCGGCGTGGCAATATCTTTGGCATACTTGGAATGACGGTAGCTATTTTAGCAACCGTGTTTAGCGGCCATGTCGGTGCCTTTGAAAAATTTGTTCCGGCTATGATCATCGGCGCGTTGATAGGCATAGTCATTGCCAGAAAAGTTGAGATGACATCAATGCCAGAACTGGTGGCTGGCTTTCATAGCTTTGTTGGTGCCGCAGCTGTCATGGTTGGCTTTGCAAGTTACCTGGATCCCACCTCACAGCTTGAAGGTGCTGACAAAACAATCCACGAGGTTGAAGTTTATCTGGGTGTGTTTATCGGCATTATTACTTTTACTGGTTCAGTAATCGCATTTGGTAAATTAAGCGGCAAAATCTCTGGCAAACCATTAATGCTACCTGCGCGTCACTGGCTGAACCTAGCAATGTTACTTGCGTGTATTTACTTCGGTTACGAATTCCTAAGTGCAGAGTCACATAGTTCTGGTGTCGTTCCTTTACTAATTATGACTGTCATAGCGGGCATTATTGGCATACATTTGATTATGGCTATTGGTGGTGCCGACATGCCGGTAGTAGTATCTATGTTAAATAGTTATTCAGGTTGGGCAGCAGCAGCAACCGGCTTTATGCTAAGCAATGTGGCACTGATTGTTGTCGGTGCATTAGTAGGATCAAGTGGCGCCATCTTAAGTTACATAATGTGTCGCGCTATGAATAGGCATTTTGTTAGTGTTATCTTAGGCGGCTTCGGAACTTCAGGAGGCTCTGCTGCAAGCAGTGACGAAGAAGCTGGTGAAGTCACATCATGCAGTGCCGAAGAAGTTGCTGGCTTACTCAAAGACGCAAGCGAAGTAATTATCGTGCCGGGTTATGGCATGGCAGTCGCGCAAGCACAAAACACTGTCAGTGATATTGTCAAAAAATTACGTAATAAAGGTGTCAATGTCCGGTTCGGCATCCACCCAGTTGCGGGCCGCTTGCCTGGACATATGAACGTACTGCTGGCAGAAGCTAAAGTGCCTTATGACATCGTTTTGGAAATGGATGAACTCAATGACGATTTCCCAGACACGGATGTATCGCTTGTGATTGGTGCCAATGACATTGTTAATCCAGCCGCACAAACAGATCCAAACAGCCCTATTGCTGGTATGCCAGTTTTAGAAGTTTGGAAAGCAAAAACCTGCATTGTACTTAAGCGTAGTATGGCTTCGGGTTATGCTGGTGTCGACAATCCTCTCTTCTATAAAGAAAATACCGATATGTTGTTTGGTGACGCGAAAGACAGTATGACTGAGGTCTTGCAACATCTGGATTAGCAATTTTGTAGTGCGCAGCATTCAGATGCTGCGCACAAGCAATTAATCTTGTGCAATAATCTTTGCATGTTACATAAATACATCTCACTTGTTGTGGTGACACTGCTGTTTGCTGGATGCACAACCACTGAAACGAAAAAGGACAACGATGTTGCTCCCTTTAGTGCGCAGGGCTGGGGAGGTGCTACGTGTAAAGAACTCATCCATGATATCACACCTTCGAATGTTGGCTTCCAGCAAGCAGTTGAACATATTCGTTTATACCAATCCTGGGCAAGTGGGTTTGTATCTGGCGTTAATTATTCGGATAACGATATCTATGATGTTTCAGGCGCAACATCGCCGGAAGAAACTTTTGCTTGGTTAAAAGATTACTGTAGTGAAAACCCAGATACTGCCATACCAGTCGCGCTGCATGAGTTAATACTTAATTGGCAGCAGCAAGGAAAAGTTCAAGTCAAAGCGGAATAAATACAAAGCCGTCAATCAAACAGAGCCAAACTTGAATCAAGTACAGTAACTTTAGTAATTAGCAGAACAATAATTAAAACTGTTCAACCAGCACTTCAAGCTCTTTAAGCATTTTCTTACGTGCTTCATCATCGACAATCGGCACCGAATAAAAAACCCGATCAGCTATATCTGTAATCCCACAAAATGCCAATGTGCCTTCTGTGGTACTTTTAGTTAGCTGATCAGCATTTTTGCCGAAATCTTCTTTGGTACCTCCTGCCGTAACCACCACTATAGCACGCTTGCCCTTAAGCAACCCGGTTACACCATTCTCATCAAAGCTAAATGCAAAACCATTAGTAAACACGCGATCGAACCAACCCTTCAAAATAGCCGGGCGGTCAAACCACCACAAAGGATAAATAACTACAATGGTATCCGCCCAGGTGACTTGCTCCTGTTCACGTTTAATGTCATCCGGAATTTTGCCTTCATTCTGTAAAGACAATTGCGCTTCACCTAACACCGGATCAAAACGTTCTGCATATAAATCTTTTAGCCTTACGCTCGCGCCTTTATCTTTAAAGCAGTTATGTACTACTTTTAAAATAGACTGGTTAAAACTCAGTGGATTTGGATGCGCATAAACGATAAGTACATTCATAATGATTTATAAAAAAGATGCCAGGCTAGTTAAACTTATTTAGAGAGTTTACTTTTTAACAAGTCATTTACTTGTTTAGGATTTGCCTTGCCTTTTGTTGCTTTCATTACATTCCCGACAAAAAAGCCGAACACTTTATCTTTACCCGATAAATATTGTTCAACTTGATTAGGATTATCAGCAATAACTTTATCTACAATAGCTTCCAACTCACCCACATCAGAGATTTGTTGCAAGCCTTTTTCCTGGATAACTTGATCTGCACTCTTATCACTGTTCCACATATCTTGGAAAACTTCTTTAGCAATTTTCCCAGAAATCGTATTGTCCGCAATGCGCGCAATTAACTGTGCTAACTTCTCCGCACTAACTGGGCTTTGAGAGATATCCAGCCCATTTTGATTCAATGCTGCCGAAAGTTCACCCAAAACCCAATTAGCCGATATCTTTGCCTGCTCTTTTTCCCCTGCAACAACTTGTTCAAAATAATCAGCCATCGCACGAGATGAGCTGAGTTGTTCTGCATCCTCCTGATTGAGACTATATTCATCCATGAACCGTGCTTGTTTTACATCTGGCAACTCCGGCAAACTCGCTTGCAGTTGTTCGAGCAAACCTTGCTCTAACTTTACTGGCAGTAAATCCGGGTCGGGAAAATAGCGATAGTCATTAGCCTCTTCTTTACTGCGCATAGCACGGGTTGAATCATCATCGGCATCATACAGACGTGTTTCCTGCACAACTTTACCGCCACTTTCAATCACATCGATTTGACGTTCGATTTCATAATTAATGGCACGTTCTACAAATCTAAATGAGTTAAGATTTTTAGTTTCCGTGCGCGTACCCAACTCAGAATCTCCTTTGCGCCGAACAGAAACATTGGCATCACAGCGAAACGAACCTTCTTGCATATTGCCGTCACAAATACCCAAATAAGTAACAATAGAATGTATTTTCTTCATGTATGCTACTGCTTCTTTTGCTGAGCTCATGTCAGGCTCAGAGACAATTTCGATTAACGGTGTACCGGCACGATTAAGGTCGATACCTGTCATGCCGTCAAAATCCTCATGTAATGATTTTCCTGCATCTTCTTCTAAATGGGCACGGGTTATTCCCACACTCTTGGTTGTCCCATCTTCCAAGGAAATTTCCAGTGTCCCATGCTCAACAATAGGAATAGCCAACTGACTAATTTGATAACCTTTAGGTAAATCAGGGTAAAAATAATTCTTGCGGTCAAATACGGAACCATCATTAATTGTTGCATCTACTGCCAAACCAAACATGGCTGCTTTTGCCACGGCGTCTTTGTTAAGTACTGGCAAAACACCTGGCAAACCCAAGTCTACAGCACAGGCTTGAGTATTCGGCTGCGCACCATAAGCTGTAGCAGCACCAGAAAATATTTTTGATTGTGTGTTCAATTGGACATGAATTTCTAATCCAATAACAACTTCCCATTCCATACTCATTACCTATTCAAATTCACTTGGTATTTGCAAATGATGGTCGGTTTGCTTTTGATACTGATGACCAAGATTTAATAATGTTTGTTCTTCAAAGTAATTACTTACCAATTGCATACCTACCGGCAAGCCTTGCAGAAAACCTACTGGCAGCGAAATACCCGGCAAGCCGGCGAGATTTACGCCAATAGTGTAAATATCAGATAAATACATAGTAATCGGATCATCTGATTTCTCATTCACTTTAAATGCCGTTGTCGGCGAGGTTGGACTTAACACCGCATCGACTTCGCTAAATGCAGCTTTGTAGTCCTCGCTAATCAGACGGCGTATTTTTTGTGCTTTCAAATAGTAAGCATCGTAATAACCCGCTGATAAAGCATAAGCACCAATCATAATACGGCGTTTCACTTCATCACCAAAGCCTTCACTACGTGAACGACAATACATATCTTCAAGCCCAGTAGGATTCTCGCAACGGTAACCAAAACGCACTCCATCAAAGCGTGACAAGTTTGATGAACATTCTGCCGGTGCAAGTACATAATAGGCTGCAATAGCTAACTTAGCATTGGGTAAGGAAATGGATTTGATTTCACAACCCAAACTTTTTAATACTTCACAGGCTTGTTCAATTTTAGCTGCGATATCCGCATCCAAGCCTTGCTGGAAAAACTCTTCGGGCAAGCCAATACACATGCCCTTAACAGGCTCACTTAACCCAGCAATATAATCAGGTACAGGTCGGTCCACGCTAGTGGAATCAAGATAATCATGACCGGCAATCGCTTGCAACATATAGGCACAGTCTTCCGCAGTTATTCCAAATGGTCCACCCTGGTCAAGACTGGATGCATAAGCAATCATGCCGTAACGAGACACTCGTCCATAAGTCGGCTTTAAGCCAGTAATACCGCACAGTGCGGCCGGCTGCCTGATGGAACCACCTGTATCGGTGCCCATACTTGCTGACGTCAGGCGAGCAGCTAACGCAGAGGCTGAACCTCCTGATGAACCACCTGGCACACGCTCTGTATCCCAGGGATTTTTTACTGCGCCATAATAGCTTGATTCCGATGATGAACCCATGGCGAACTCATCCATATTGGTTTTACCCAATGATATTGCTCCCGCCTGATTAAGTTTAGTCACCACGGTAGCATCGTAGGGTGCAATAAAATTATCCAGCATTTTCGAAGCACAACTGGTTTTCACGCCATCGGTACAAAAAATATCTTTTAATGCAATCGGCACTCCATTTAACAAACCAACATCTCCTGCACGCGAATCGGCTTGTTTTGCCTGCTCAAGTGCGCGCTCAGGTGTGAAAGTAATAAATGAATTTAATTTTTCATCATATGTTTCTATACGCTGAACATAGTGTTTAACGAGTTCTTCACTACTAAATTGTTTTTCAGCTAGCGCCCTGACTTGTTGCGCTAAAGTTAATGTATGCATTACAAAAAAATATTTTTAAATGGTTTTAATTAGAACAGCTTTAAAGTGTTGCTTGAATTTATATTCAATCTCACTCAATCACTTTAGGCACCAGATAAAGCCCATCTTGTGTCGCTGGTGCGATATGCTGAAACTTTTCACGTTGATCAGATTCAATCACTTCATCTACGCGCAATGACTGCATCATGTCTTGTGGGTGAGCCATGGGTTCAATATTGTCCACATCGGCTTGATTCATTTGCTCTACAAATTCAAGAATACGCGACAGATCTTGCTTATATTGCTCAAGTTCGTCTGCATTAATTTGCAATTTTGCCAGCTTGGCAATATTGCGAATATCTTCCGTTGAAAGTGCCATAAATTGCTCCTCGATAGGGTAGTGAAAGGTACCATAGATAACGTCTTGCCCAAACCCATACCCGCTGTTAGAGTACCGTTTCTATTCCAATGATAATTAAAAACATTCCCCTACATGATTGGACGAATTCTAGGATTATTTTCTAACGATCTCTCTATTGATCTCGGCACCGCCAACACACTCATTTACGTACGCGACAAAGGCATCGTGCTAAACGAGCCCTCTGTAGTTGCTATTCGTAATGACCCCAATACCGGCACCCGCTCTATAGAGGCCGTAGGTGCAGGGGCAAAACGCATGCTAGGCCGTACACCCGCCAATATTGAGGCCATCAGGCCCATGAAAGACGGTGTGATCGCTGATTTCACAACTACGGAACGGATGCTGCAGCATTTTATCCGCGCTGTGCATAAGAATATGTTGTTACGTCCCAGCCCACGAGTATTAGTATGTGTACCCTGTGGCGCCACCCAGGTGGAAAGGCGCGCTATACGCGAATCTGCGGATGGTGCCGGCGCACGAAAAACCTATCTGATTGAAGAACCTATTGCGGCTGCCATTGGTGCCGGTTTGCCGATTGATGAGGCACGCGGATCCATGATTTTGGATATTGGCGGGGGTACCTCCGAAGTTGCCGTATTATCACTTAACGGTATTGTCTATTCGGCTTCGGTGCGTATTGGTGGCGATAAATTCGACGATGCGATTATTAGCTATGTGCGTCGTAATTATGGCGTGCTGATTGGCGAATCCACTGCGGAACGTGTCAAACAAGAAATTGGTACAGCCTACCCTGGTAAAGACATGCTCGAGATTGAGGTCAAAGGCCGTAATTTATCCGAAGGTGTACCCAAGAGTTTCTCGCTCAACAGCAACGAAATTCTGGAGGCGCTTCAAGAACCCTTGTATGGCATTGTGAGTGCGGTAAAGACTGCATTAGAACAAACTCCACCCGAGTTGGGTGCCGATGTTGCCGAACGCGGCATTGTACTGACTGGTGGCGGCGCCTTACTGCGAGACTTAGACCGTCTTATTATGGAAGAAACAGGTATCCCTGTGATTGTTGCCGATGACCCGTTAACTTCTGTCGCACGTGGCGGCGGTAAAGTGCTTGAAATGCTAGACGAATTTGGCAGTGATTTATTAACCGGAGATTAACTGAAAGCGATCAAGGCTCTTCAGCTCTCTCTGCACATGCACCCGCGCTATTAATGTTGGCATACTAATGTAAGGAGGAAGCGATTAAACCTCTATTTACATTTGATGCATCGGCATCATCCAAATTGCTAGTATTAGTGATTATTTCAATTGTGATTATGACAATTGATCATCGCTACCAACATTTACAAGTTGTGCGCTCAACACTTGCTACCGCAACATACCCACTTCAATACCTTGCCCATCTGCCATCCGCGCTTAGTGAATTAATTAGTGAAAATCTCGCCAGTCGCAATGAGCTAATTAGCGACAATGAAACTTTGCGCGAACAAGCATTATTTAACCAAGCCAAACTTCAACGCCTAGCGTTATTAGAACAGGAAAATGCCAGGTTACGACAATTATTAGCTTCACCGATACAGACGTCCAACGAAAAAGTACTTATAGCCGAAATCCTTGCCGTAGACTTACATCCATTTAAACAACTCATCACCATTAATAAAGGCTCACAACAAGGGGTTTATCCTGGGCAACCGCTGGTAGCTGCCAAAGGCATTATTGGTCAAGTGGTAGATGCTTATCCAATGCATTCGACTGTGTTACTTATATCTGACCCAAACCATGCACTGCTGGCAGAAAGTAATCGCACCAACTTAAGGGCATTACTTGTGGGTAGTGGTAAATCTGATCGCGTGGAATTAAAAAACGTGTCATCTTCTGCAGATATTAAAATAGGTGATTTGCTGCATACTTCCGGCTTGGATGGACGTTACCCGCCCAATTATCCTATTGCAGAAGTTACTACAATTAATAACCGTCCCGGCGAAGCTTTTTTGCATGTTGAAGCAAGGCCCCTTGCTGACTTAGATACCATTCGTGAAGTTCTTTTACTATGGACCAATCCGCCTGAGGTGGAATCAACACTATCAAACGAAAGCGCTTCAGTAGAAAATAAAAACCCAGCTAATGAGTAAAGCAGCCCGAACCTATTATGTATTGTTTGGCTCGCTATTAGTTGCCACCCTACTCACTATTATGCCTATCCCAGTATGGGCTGAACCATTTAGACCCGAGTGGATTTTATTAATGGTGATTTATTGGAGCATGAGTACTCCACGTTTAATTGGTGTGGGTACTGCTTGGGGTCTAGGACTGATAGTCGATGTGTTACGTGGTGCACTACTGGCACAACATGCGCTAGGATTTGCACTAACTGCGTTTATTAGTATTCGTTTTTATCAGCGTGTACGCGCTTACCCATTACATCAACAAGCACTATTTATTGCCATGATCCTATTGCCACACATGAGTGTATCTTTGTGGGTCTATGGTGTGCTTGGACAGGACCCTGAATCCTGGACTTATTGGTCGCCTGCACTCACAAGCGCTATTATGTGGCCTTGGATTTATATTCTAATGCGCGCTATCAGAAGAACTACTGATTTAGATTAATCACTTAGTTGCATCAGATCGAACCAAATTCCACACTCCTATCATCATAAGCGTAACACCTAATATTAACCACATTGTTAATGGCTCACCTAACAAGTAAACAGCCAGCGCAATAGTAAAAATAGGTCCCAACATCCCCACTATTCCTGTCTGTGTCGCACCTAAACGATCAATCGCTTCTACCATCATAAAACTAGGAATAACAGTACTTAGTAGTACAAGCATGACTAACCAGAACCATGCTGATTGATTGATTATTAATGCTCCTGCATCTAATACAACCAAGCCATGCAACAAACCAAATACACACGATGAAAGCATCGCAATACAAGTAAATAACTGAGAGCCTAGTTGCTTGATGTATTTCTTACTAAACAAGACATAAAACGCAAAGCTTAATGCTGAACCTAAAACTAACAGCGTCCCCTCAATCACTCCCTCACCAGTGAGCCTTAACTCCTGCCCCATTACTACATACAAACCAAAGTAAGTGACAAATAAAGAAAAAATAATCCGTTTTGTAATTCGTTCTTCAAAAAAGAAGTAGCCCAGTACCGCCACCATAAATGGGTAGGTAAATAAACCTAAGCGTTCAAGTTGCGCGCTAATCAACTCCAAGCTCATCAGGTCAAGCAAGGAAGCAAGATAGTAACCAAAAAAACCTAGTAGAAAAATCTTTGCCAATATAGAAATATTTAACTTTTCAGCATAAGAATTTTTTGTCAGCGTCCAAATAAGTATAGTTAAGTATATAGGTAGCGATAATGCCATGCGCAACACCAATACAGTATCGGCATCCAAACCTTCAATATATAAAAATTTGATAAATATTGATTTGAGCGAGAATAGCAGCGTACCAAATCCCGCCAACGCAAAACCCAGCAATAATCTTTTATCTGAGATAATATTCACTCGCACAGCCGATAGCTGTCATTTACCAGCCCGCTGAAAATTTTCTCCAGACCCCATTATATGGGGATGACATTAGCTATAAAGACTTACCTGATGGATTAGTGTATTGATCATTAAGTTTCTGAACAAAGCCGTCAGCAGAATCACGCAATTGACTAATTTTATCAGTTGCTTTTTTATCCCAGCCTGTCAAACGCTTAAAGAAAAGGCTTTTGAACCAGCGCGTATTCTTTAAGAAAGCGGCCCGCAAGTTGCCGTAATAACCATCTTCAGACAAACCACGTGCATACCACTTCGCCATAACACCACGAATAATGAAGTGTACTAATACAAAGCCAAGCACTATTAATGCGAGCAAGCCTCTGGACACAAGCCCTGCATACTCACTCTCGCCCATACCAGGAATAGAAAATGTCATGCCTTGCCAATAGCCATTTGAAATAGTGTGCGCCAAAAAGAAAACAAATAAAGGAATCAGCACTATGACATCAGCAATTAGCACACGTTTTTTCCAGACGCTCACTGCTGTTTCAATTTCCGGGACAATTTCTCTTTCAATACGATTGGAAAAATTCTCTAACGCACCAATAATACGGTAGGCACGCTCAACACTGACTTGCGCAATACGTTTTGTGATTTCATGCAAGTCTGCATCGCGCTTCTTTTTATAACGCTCAAGCAAACCTTCATCATCAATTTTTACTGCTGCTTTTT
>JANQKJ010000082.1 GCA_028281205.1 Gammaproteobacteria bacterium | reverse complement strand
GTACATCGCAACGCTGGCTAAAGAGACACCGACAGCAGCAAACATCTCTGCTTATGCAGATATTGTTAGAGAAAAATCCATACTCAGACAACTTGCCTCAGCCGGTACTGAGATTGCCGGTTCTGCTTATCAAACTCAGGGCATGCATAGTCGTGAACTACTGGATATTGCTGAAAAGAAAATTTTTGAAATAGGCGATCAAGATGCAAGAAATATCGGTGGTTTTAAAGGCATGAAAGAACTGCTTAAAACAACCGTTGAAAAAATTGATGAGCTATTTGAGCGTGGCGATACTATTACCGGAACTGCAACAGGCTTTGATCATTTTGATGAGAATACATCAGGTTTACAAAAGGGTGACTTAATTATTGTTGCTGGTCGACCTTCTATGGGTAAAACCAGTCTCGCCATGAATATGGCTGAATATGCTGTTATTCAAAAACAGGAAACAGTGGCTATTTTCAGTATGGAAATGCCTAGCCACCAACTAACTATGAGAATGCTTTCTTCTATTGGCCGCATAAATCAGCAAAATATTCGTACTGGAAAATTAAGCGATGAAGACTGGCCTAGACTCACCAGTGCTGTGTCGATGTTATCTGAATCAAAGCTATTTATTGATGACAGCGCAGCACTCAGCCCAACTGAAATTCGTGCACGTGCGCGACGCTTAAAACGAGAACATGGCTTATCGCTTATTGTAGTTGATTACCTGCAGCTTATGCAGATTACTGGAAGTAATGAGAATCGTACTAACGATGTGTCAGAAATTTCACGTTCACTTAAGGCCTTAGCAAAAGAACTAGACGTCCCGGTGATTGCCTTATCACAATTGAATCGTAGCCTTGAACAACGACAGGACAGGCGTCCAGTGATGTCTGATTTACGTGAATCTGGGGCTATCGAACAAGACGCTGACTTAATTGTTTTTATTTACCGTGATGAAGTTTATAACGAAGACTCCCCGGACAAGGGCACTGCTGAAATTATCGTCGCCAAACAACGTAACGGTCCTATTTTTAAAACGCGTTTAACTTTCTTAGGCCAATACACACGCTTTGAAAATTTTGTGCCAGAGATATACGGTGGCGAGTCGTATTCATGAACCGTTCGGCATACGCCTTAATTAAACTTGAAAATCTTGCACATAATCTAGAAATACTAAGGTCATTTGCACCACACTCGAAAGTCATCTCTGTGGTTAAAGCCGATGCTTATGGTCACGGGTTAGCAAGAACAGCACAAGCACTCATCTCTAGCGACGCCTTTGCAGTTGCATGCACCAATGAAGCAGCTGAACTGCGTGCTACTGGCATCTTGCACCCAATCATTTGTCTGCAAGGATTTGCAGACGAAAAACAATTACAAATGATCGCCGATGCTAATGTACAAACTGTTATACATAACGATCACCAAATCAAACTTCTACAAAATTATCATCTCAATCAATCCATACAAGTGTGGCTAAAAATTGATACCGGCATGGGACGGCTTGGTTTTAGACCTGAAGATGCCCGCTTAGCATTACAACAATTAGAAGATATTAGTAATATCTCAAAAATACGTCTAATGACGCATTTCGCTAATGCTGATTTACTCGATAATGAATTCACCCAGCGTCAACTTAAAGCCTTCGACAAAATTGCAAAAAATTTTCCCGATAAAGAAAGAAGCGCAGCCAATTCAGCAGCCACACTTGCCTACTCCAATTCACATTATGAATGGGTAAGATCAGGCTTGGTGCTGTATGGAATCTCTCCTTTTCAAGCAGACAAATCTCATCCTGACACCACTGAATTAAAACCGGTAATGTCTCTACACGCCCCTATTATTGCTATCAAACAATTCAAAAAAGGTGACGCTATTGGTTATGGCAGTCAATATATATGCCCTAATGATATGCGTGTCGCTGTGGTAGCAATTGGCTATGCAGACGGTTATCCACGCGCATTAACAAGTAACATGAATGTATCAATCAATGGTAATCACGCACCTATCATAGGCCGCATATCAATGGATATGATGACTATAGATATCAGTCACTTAGAAACACATATTGGTGAAGATATCGAATTATGGGGTGATGATATCTGTGTCTCTGAAGTGGCAAACACAGCTAATACCATCAGCTACGAATTACTATGTGGAATTTCTGGGCGAGTTAAATGTATTTATCAATAGAATAACTGCTTTGCCAGTGAACTGTAGGTATTAAATTTTGACTAATGGATACTGACACTCTTGCATTCAGAAAGGATTTAACATGCATATACCTACTCGATATACCTCTCATATAATAGGTTTATTTGCGTTATTCGTCATATTGCTAACCTTACAAGCATGCTCAACCTACGGCGACAAAGTTGCACCTGTACCGCTTCCAAGTGAGCAAAATGGTGGACTTGAAGTAAATAACGTGGGGCTATATGCAGAAGCTTATTTACAACGAGACGCTGCCGAAAGAGCTTTTGGCTTTGATATTCGTGGTGCAGGCGTATTACCGGTTCGTTTTGTCCTCGATAATCAATCACAAGGAGATGTAGAAATTCGTGGTGATCAAACCTTTTTAATTGATGCAGAAAATCAGGCATGGCCACTGTTAAGCTACGATCAAGCATACCGACGCGTGAACGAACATGTAGAGTTAGGTGAAACTGCTAAAGGTGCTGCAAAACCTGCTGTATTACTTGCAGCTACAGGCGCATTAGTCGGCGCTGCGGTCGGTGTTGTTACAGGTGACAGTGCGGGCGAAGGCGCTGCTAGAGGTGCCGCTGCAGGTGCACCTGCCGACTAATGCGCCTGTAGCTGCAAGTGA
>JANQKJ010000367.1 GCA_028281205.1 Gammaproteobacteria bacterium | reverse complement strand
TAGGCCCCGCTGCCGTTGCAGTGGGCACCCCACGCACAGCAACCCAGCGCGTCAGCGGCGAGCCGCAAATGCAGGGGCACGAGCGGCCATGGCAGTGCGTGTCCCCCCTCTAAGCAATACAGATGCACTAGTGTCATCACCCTTGTGTAATGCATCAGTAAACCACTTCTTAGTGCGTTCAGTGCGGGGAACCAATGGAAAGTAATCACCTACCACAGCGGCGTTTGCATAATCAAGGTGTATTTGTGAATCAGTATAAATTGCGCCATTATCCAGTTTGGCGTGTATACGTGCATTCATGTTCATATCGTCATTAAAGATATGTAATGAATCGGCATTTATTTCATGAGAGTGTCCACGGTGAATCCACGATATTTCTCCTTGAGCAGCAAATCTCAGTTCAAAGCCAGGAAATTGATCCGGCACCTGAACACCTATAGCTGTTGAATCGAGCAAGGCTTTTCCGCCACTGTCACTACCCTCGACAAATCCACTCAAACCACTCACCTTACGATCACCTTGCGCCATCCACATACTTGCATCACTAAATTGAGCAAAATATTGATACGAAGATTGATGATCATCTAATAAGTCAAAACGGACAAATAGGTCATCAATATTGCCATCAAAACGATACTGTTTTAATTGATCTTCAAAGCGAACAATATGCGGCGAATAAGCGTGTAAGGTATTACATATTGACCCAAGATTCATAGTACCAATATGTGCAAATATACTTTTCGCATTCAATGAATGCCTGTGTAATTTAAATTGCATATCACTCTTGGGCCAATCTCTTTTGGAACTGATCACTTCAACATCGTTAGCCAAGAATTGCCAATTTCGATCAACATTCTCCCACTCAAATTTCATCGATAGTTGTTGAATGTATTCGTCACTTAAACATAGCTGTTGATTAATACTGTTCGGATCTTCAACAATTTTTTCAGCCCGGATAGAACCGCGCAGTGAACTTAATGTGTTGTTTGAAAAAATGCCCCACACTTCGGCACCGACAACAACAGGCACTTTTTCCCCACTATCTCCAACAAAGCGCTTGGCCACTTCACTTAAATGAAACTGCTCAGTCTTCAGATAAAAATTAATTTCTGCTTCGGCAAGTTGTCTAAGATTACCTTCAAATTGCAGATAGGCACGTATAGATTGACCTAATACTTCAGGAAGATCGCCAGCTAAGTAAACATCATAGCCGCGCGAGGTGGGATCAATTGATATATCAATTGCTTTAAATAAATAATTTGTTTGTGTGAGCTCATCCACCCAATGTAAATTAGAATCAACAAGCACCAACCTGACATCACTATATCTACCCGCATTTTCACCGCTTTGCTGGTTGATTCTGTTTTTTGGCAACAAGAATGTTTGATTAATAGTCATGTCACCCGACTCATCGCGCTGCAATAGCAGATCCAACCCTTCCAGACTGACTTCTTTGACACGTAGCGATTGTGTGAGTAAAGACTTAGACAAGTTGATTTCCAGGCGTGCTTTTCTTAACTGCCAGGCATTATCAGGATTTTGCCGATCAATAATTTTTACATTCTGTGCAACGATCTCAGAGAATAATTTATTACGACTGATATCCAGAGATTCAATTACAATATCGGCATTAAGTATGTCGGCTAATCTGGTTTCTATTTTCTCTTCAACAATATCACTCAGATTGGGATACCAACGAATAATGCTGACAAAAATCGCAATAATAACTAATAACGTAGCACACACATACAACACCGCATGGGATACGGCGCTTATTATTGTAGATAGATTAAATTTCACTTAACTTAGAATAACTAGAGCAGTACAACGTCAAACTGCTCTTGTGTATAAAGCGTTTCAACTTGCAACTTAATTGATTTGTTAGTGAATTGCTCTAACTCAGCAAGAATATCAGATTCTTCATCAACCAATAGATCAACAACCGATTGTGACGCTAACACCAATAATTCATCTGCTTCATATTGACGTGCGACGCGCATAATTTCACGAAACAGTTGATAACATACTGTTTGCGCGCTCTTAACAGAACCGGAGCCATGACATGTAACACATGGCTCACACAGTATATGCTCTAAACTTTCATGTGTTCGTTTACGCGTCATCTCCACTAAACCTAATGGCGACACCTCACATATTTGCGTTTTAGCACGATCCTTCTCTAATATTTTCTCTAATGCGCGCAATACTTGACGTTTATGTTCTTCTTCCACCATATCGATAAAATCGATAATGATAATACCTCCAAGGTTACGCAACCTTAACTGGCGACCAATTGCTTGCGCAGATTCAAGATTGGTCTTAAAGATTGTTTCTTCCAGATTACGATTACCTATAAAGCCACCTGTATTCACGTCGACGGTAGTCATAGACTCAGTCTGATCAAACACTAAATGACCACCGGACTTAAGCATAACTTTTCTTTGCAGTGCTTTTTCAAGTTCATCTTCAATACCATGCAAGTCAAAAATCGGTCTTTCACCTTTGTAACGCTGAATACGACCAACTAGCTCAGGCACTAATTTTTCTGCAAATGAAATTACATTTGATACTGTCTCGCGCGAATCGATAAAGATACTCTCTACATCTTCCGTATCAAGATCACGCAATGTACGCACTGCCAGAGGAAGGTCAGAATATACTTCACCCACAGAATTAACTTTACCTATTTTTTCGACAATTGAATCCCAAAGCCTAAGCAAGAAATCCAAGTCTCGTTGCAACTCTTCTTTGGAAGCAGACTCCGCAGCCGTTCTTAAAATACATCCAAATTGTTTGCCACTTTCATCTAATAATTCTTGCATTAAATTAGTCAAGCGCTCGCGCTCGTCTTCATCTTCAAGACGCGCGGATAAACGTATATCAGTTGAGTATGGCAATAGCACCAGGTAACGTGATGGCACTGTAATATTAGTAGTTAATCTTGCCCCCTTGGTACCAATCTGGTCTTTAACTACTTGCACCAATACCTGTTGGCCATCATGCAGTAAATTCGATATTGCCTCATGCACAGGTTCATCATCTTCTATTGATGCTGCCTGCGAGCTACGTGGCAAAGTATTTACATCTGAGGCATGAATGAATGCAGCCTTATCTAAGCCAATATCAATAAATGCGGCGTCCATACCAGGCATAACGCGACTGACACAGCCCTTAAATATACCTCCGACTAAACCTCTGCGCGCAACCCGCTCAATTTGAACTTCTTGCAGCACACCATTTTCGACTACTGCAACGCGCGTTTCCCGTGGCGTTACATTAACTAGAATCTCTTCACTCACTGACTAACCTTAAATACAGATACATCAATCTGCGCTAATAATTGTGTTAACTCGAAAATAGGTAACCCTACAACCCCTGAGTAACTACCTTTGAGACGGCTTACGAACACTCCTCCCAATCCCTGGATAGCATAACCACCGGCTTTATCTTTAGGCTCACCTGACAACCAATAGTTCTTGGCTTCTTCGGTACTGATTTCGCGAAATGACACTTCACTGGAACTCAATGCCTGGCCAAAAAAATCTGATTGAGACACTACCACAGCCGTATGCACTGTGTGTACTCGGCCGGACAGACTTGCCAACATATCAAGACAGTGTGACTCGTTTG
>JANQKJ010000364.1 GCA_028281205.1 Gammaproteobacteria bacterium | reverse complement strand
CCACTTTGAAGTCCAGTCAGTTGCGATACCTAATCTAAAACCAGTTGGATGTACTTTTTGTCCCATCGGATCTTATTATCTCTTTCGGTTAACTCTATTTTACGTAGTTCAGTTTATATCTAATTATCAATACGCATTACGCATTACGCATTATCGATTGTCACTAACAGTCACAGTAAGATGACTGCTTCTTTTTAAAATCTTACACGCACGACCTTTAGCTCGAGGCTGATATCGTCTTTGTGTTCTACCTTCATCGACAAATATTTTTGTTACTTTTAATTCATCAATGTCAGCACCTTCATTGTGCTCTGCATTGGCAATCGCCGAGTCCAACACTTTTTTGACAATGTGTGAAGCTTTCTTTGGGCTAAAAGCTAATATCTCAACTGCACGACTGACTTCTAGGCCGCGAATTTGGTCCGCAACCAGGCGACACTTCTGTGCTGATATATTGATATGTTTTAACTTTGCTGAAACTTCCATAATTAAACTCTTATTAATTTAGTAATCTTAATTACGATTACTTAACTTTTTTATCTCCCGCATGCCCTTTAAATGTACGGGTTGCGGCAAATTCACCTAATTTATGTCCTACCATGTTCTCGGAAACCAATACCGGCACATGCTGTCGACCGTTATGCACCGCGATGGTAAGACCAACCATTTCTGGTGATACCATTGAACGCCGCGACCAAGTTTTGATTGGCTTGCGGTCGTTATTTTCAACTGCCATTTGCACTTTCTTTGCAAGATGGTGGTCGATATGAGGGCCTTTTCGTAATGATCTTGGCAAGGTTATGTCCTCGTTTATGTCTTAATTCGGTTTACTTCTTGTTACGACGGCGCACAATCATATTGTCAGTACGCTTGTTTTTACGGGTCTTAAAGCCTTTAGTCGGCATACCCCAAGGAGATACAGGATGACGACCACCCGATGTTCTGCCTTCACCACCACCATGTGGATGGTCAATTGGGTTCATAGCAACACCGCGCACGGTTGGCTTAACACCGCGCCAGCGACTTGCGCCCGCCTTACCTAATTTTCTGAGGTTATGCTCAGAGTTACCTACTTCACCGATTGTTGCACGACAATCAGAAAGCACTTTTCTCATTTCACCTGAACGCAACCTTAATGTGGCATGGCCACCTTCACGTGCAACAAGCTGTACTGCAGCTCCAGCACTGCGTGCAATTTGCGCGCCTTTACCAGGCTTAAGTTCGATACAGTGAACCACTGTACCTACTGGGATGCTTCTCAGTGGCAGAGTATTTCCCGGTTTAATTGGTGACTGTGAACCCGACATAATTGCATCGTTAGCTTTAACTCCTTTAGGTGCAATAATGTAGCGACGCTCACCGTCAGCGTATTTCAATAATGCTAAATGCGCAGTTCTATTTGGATCGTATTCCAAACGCTCTACGGTTGCAGGAATGCCATCTTTATTACGTTTAAAGTCAATAGAACGATAACGTTGTTTATGCCCACCACCACGATGACGTGTGGTAATGCGGCCTAAATTATTACGTCCGCCTGACTTAGATTTTTTTTCTACCAGTGATTTAACCGGTTCACCAGTATGTAGATCTTTAGAGACGATTCTTACTTGGAAGCGACGCCCTGGAGAGGTTGGTTTTGATTTTACGACAGCCATTATTATTCCATTCCAGTTAGATCTATATCGTGTCCAGTCTCAAGACGCACATAAGCTTTTTTCCAATCACTACGCTTACCCATAACTCGACCGAAACGTTTTTTCTTACCTTGTACGTTGACGGTACGTACCGATGCAACTTTTACTTGGAAAAGCTGCTCAACAGCACTTTTAATTTCTTCTTTTGTCGCATTTGGCAGCACTTTAAATACATGCTGACTTACGCTATCCGCAAGCACTGCAGATTTCTCTGATACATGCGGTGCAATTAATACTTGCGTTAAACGTTCCATACCTACTGCTTGACTCATTGCAACCACTCCTCAACTTCCTTGATTGCATCTTCTGTAATCACAACATGTTCATACTTAATCAAGCTTATTGGATTAATGCTGCTTGCCTCATCAACATCAACATAATGTAAATTACGTGCTGACAGATACAGATTCTCATCTGATTTTTCATCACCAACAATTACGTAAGCTGACTTCACACCAATCTGATCTAAACGTGCGATCATATCTTTGGTTTTAGGTGTATCTGCCTTGAAGTCATCAACCACATGCAAGCGTTCTAAACGAATTAACTCAGAAAAGATTGATGAGTACGCCGCACGCACCATTTTCTTATTCAACTTCTGCTTATAGCTACGTGGCTGTGCTGCAAATGTTTGTCCACCACTTCTCCATAATGGACCACGTGTGGTTCCAGCACGTGCTCGTCCGGTACCTTTTTGTCTCCAAGGCTTAGCACCGCCGCCTTTAACCGCAGAACGATTCTTTTGTGCTTTTGTTCCCGAGCGTCCGCCTGCCAGATAAGCAGTCACTGCCTGATGAACAAGTGCTTCGTTATAGTCACGGCCAAACGCATCATCTGATACGTCTACTGAGCTACCGTTTTTAACATCAAGTTTCATAATTCAATTCAAAATAATTTACGCAGTAATTACTGGCTTAACGATTACTCGCCCACCTTTAGCACCCGGAACAGCACCCTTGATTAAAAGCAAATCTCTGTCTGTATCCACTTTTACTATCGTCAGGTTCTTTGTACTGACTTGTTCACTACCCATATGGCCTGCCATTTTCTTACCTTTAAAGACTCGGCCTGGAGTTTGACACATGCCGGTTGAGCCTGGAACACGATGCGAAATCGAGTTACCGTGAGTCGCATCTTGACCACGGAAATTGTGTCGTTTAATCGTTCCTGCAAATCCTTTACCTTTTGAAATGCCAGTAACCTGAACTTTCTGACCTTCAGCAAATAGATCTGCCTTAATTTCTGAGCCTAATTCAAGCTCTACTTCATCGCCTTCTGAAAGGCGAAATTCATACATGCCTTCACCTGAAGCCACGCTGGCTTTTGCGTAGTGGCCAGTCAGGGCTTTATTCACGCGCGATGGTTTACGTGCTCCATAGGCCACTTGAACGGCGCTATATCCATCACTTTCTTGTTGTTTTAGCTGAGTCACCCGATTGCTATCAACATGCAACACAGTCACCGGCACTGACGCACCATCTTCTGTAAATACTCGGGTCATACCCACTTTTTTTCCAACTACACCTATAGGCATTGATTTAATCTCTACTTTTCCTAAGCAATATATGGGTTCAATTGCTTAATATTGCTTTTGCTACTTTCTTCTTGCTTACTTACAAGCAGGCATCGCGAATGTGGCCCGAACAAGCAATGCTTGTCCGGGCCACAGGAAGCCGCGAATTATTGCAGAATTTGCCCCAATAGGAAACCGCTTTTTTTAAAATTTATCCTTTTATTTCAGTGACAAATAATCAAAAAAGTCAGCGCCTATATGGCGGGTCAATTCAATTTAATCTGAACATCTACCCCAGCAGCCAAATCGAGCTTCATTAGTGCATCCACCGTCTTATCAGTCGGATCAACAATATCCATGATGCGCTTGTGGGTGCGGATCTCGTATTGGTCACGTGCATTTTTATCCACATGTGGAGAAATCAATACCGTGAATCTCTCTTTACGTGTAGGCAAGGGAATTGGTCCTTTGACGCGTGCACCAGTGCGTTTAGCAGTTTGGACAATTTCACTTGCTGATCGATCAATTAATCGATGATCAAATGCTTTTAACCTGATTCGGATTCGTTGACTTTCTGACATTATTTACTCTTCTTTTTTACAACCAAAAGCTGTGTTTACTCAATGATCTTAGAGACCACACCGGCGCCCACTGTGCGGCCACCTTCGCGGATCGCAAATCTCAATCCCTCTTCCATCGCGATCGGCGCAATCATG
>JANQKJ010000355.1 GCA_028281205.1 Gammaproteobacteria bacterium | reverse complement strand
TTACCGTTTATCTGTCCAGGACGAAGCGCTTTATAACATTCTTTTTTTTAAAGCAAAGCAATTGTTGATGCTGACAATAGTACGAAATTCAACCATTATTTATGTGGTGATGTTGCAAGTGCTAGTTTTGCACCAAGATTGACTACGACAAATTCGAATAAAAACTTATTAATCAGTTAGTTAGAAAGATGAATACATTTACATCCAAACGGGGGGCTTAATTTTGACACAGCCAAAAGCAGCATAAAAAAGTGATAAAAATTGTGAATTATTTGTATATATTTTGTGTGGATGAGTGTGATTTTTTTTGAATTTATCCGCCTAGTTTGGCGCCCCGATGAGGATTCGAACCTCAGACCTTCCCCTTAGGAGGGGGACGCTCTATCCAGCTGAGCTATCGGGGCAGATTGGGAGGCATTTGGATCACGATTATAGATGAAGTGCATGCAATAGATATTTACTTAGTTATTAATTCAAAACTGCCTGCTTAACAATCTAAGGCGTAATCATTGACTGATTAACAGCAACAAAGATGGGAGGCAGTGATTTGCGAATTTTCAGCTAGCGATTTCTAAATAGGAACTTTTAGATTTTGGAGTAATACGTCACGTGTGAGTTCTATATGCTGATATAGTAAAAATTTGAATCGCTACGCGATATTTGATTTGCATGGAGTAACCATGCAGAGGTCTAAATATTTGGATTTGTTAGTATTACGTCACGTATGAATGCAGCACATTTATCTGGCTGTGTTGGACGTGACGTGGTGCCGAGGGCGAGAATCGAACTCGCACTTCCGAAGAAACCGGATTTTGAATCCGGCGCGTCTACCAATTCCGCCACCCCGGCATATGTTAAGGTCCGTGCAGTGTAACCGAAACTCCCATAACATCAAGCAATGTAATCTCCTGCTTACGAGCCTGTTTTTCAGTTAAGTGCTTTATTAAAAACGTTAGAATATGGATCAATTTTTAACACATTTATCAACCGATGATTTTGACTATGATTTGCCTGCTGAGCTAATAGCGCATCAGCCAGTACAGCACAGAGATCAGAGTCGATTGCTAGTGATCTCATGCACGAGTGATGAAATTTTAGACCAGACGTTTGTAGATATTGAAAAGTTTTTACAGCCCGGTGATTTGTTAGTACTCAATGATACAAAAGTATTTCCTGCGCGATTGTTTGCGCATAAGGAAAGCGGTGGCAAAGTTGAGATTTTTGCTGAGAGGCCGCTGGAGGATAATTTGATTAAGGTGCAGTTAAAGTCCAATCGCACACCAAAAGTGGGTTCCTGGCTGCAAATTGATGAGCTGATTTCAGCCCAAGTATGTGCACAAGATGGTGAGTTTTTTACTCTTAAATTTAATGTAGACACGCCAGTGTTGGAAATATTTAACCGTTATGGGCATGTACCTTTGCCTCCTTATATACAGCGCCCAGACCAACAAGATGATATTTCTCGCTATCAAACAGTTTATGCAGAAAATACTGGAGCAGTTGCTGCGCCAACGGCGGGACTACATTTTACTCAAGCGTTGTTGCAGAAAATAACACAACAAGATGTGTCGTTAGCAAAAATTACCTTGCATGTGGGTGCAGGAACTTTTAAGCCGGTTAAAGTCGATGATCCAGCCCAGCACAAAATGCATTCAGAATTTGCTCACGTATCGGAACAGGTCTGTGAGCAAGTGCGTAAGACAAAGTCGAATGGGTGTAAAGTTGTTGCTGTTGGAACTACTTGTGTACGTGCACTGGAGTCAGCAGCTGCGTCGGGTGCTGTGCGGCCTTTTTCGGGGGAAACAACAATATTTATATATCCTGGTTACACATTTAAAGTTGTGGATGCACTAGTCACTAATTTTCATTTACCTAAATCGACATTAATTATGTTAGTGAGTGCGTTAGCAGGACATGAAAAAACTATGCATGCCTATCAGCATGCAGTAAAAAACAATTATCGTTTTTATAGCTATGGCGATGCCATGCTGATTTTACCGTAATAGAAAAGTTTTTATGGGAGTAGCTAATTTTCAGTTGCAAGCCAGCGATGCAGGTGCACGTGCGGGGGTGCTAGAAACACGGCGTGGAAATATTCTGACGCCAGTGTTTATGCCTGTGGGTACTTATGGAGCAGTGAAAGGTGTGACCAGTGAGGAACTAAAAGCTACCGGCAGCCAAATTATTTTAGGCAATACATTTCATTTGATGTTGCGTCCAGGTGTGGAAGTGGTTCGCCAATTTGAAGGACTGCATAATTTTATGCATTGGCAAGGGCCGATTTTAACTGACTCGGGCGGTTTTCAGGTATTTAGCCTAGCGGCACGAAGAAAAATTTCCGAACAAGGTGTGCAGTTTAAGTCACCTATTGACGGAGCCATGGTGGACTTAAATCCCGAAATATCCATGCAAGTGCAACGAGCGCTGGGTGCAGATATTGTAATGATCTTTGACGAGTGCACGCCTTATCCTGCGAGTCATGAACAGGCAGCAAGCTCAATGCGACTGTCGGCGCGTTGGGCTAAACGTAGTAAACAAGCACATGGGGATAATGATGCGGCATTATTCGGTATTGTTCAGGGTGGGATGTATGAGGATCTGCGCGCCGAGTCATTGTCTGAACTACAACAAATTGGCTTTGACGGCTATGCTATTGGTGGTTTATCTGTTGGTGAAACAGCTGCTGAACGCTTACAAATACTGGATTTTTTACAACACAAACTGCCAGCAGAGCGAGCCCGCTATCTAATGGGAGTGGGTAAACCCGAAGACTTGGTAGAAGCTGTTGCACGAGGGATTGATATGTTTGATTGTGTGATCCCCACGCGTAATGCCAGAAATGGTTACCTATACACGAGTAAAGGTGTGTTGCGTATCCGCAATCAACAATACCAGGACGATACTCGACCCATTGATGAACAATGTGATTGTTATACTTGTCAACATTATTCACGCGCCTATATAAAGCACTTAGATAAATGCGGTGAAATGCTTGCCGGCCGACTATGTACCATACACAACTTGAGCTATTTTCATCGCTTGATGAAGACTATGCGTGCAGCCATCCTAAAGGGAGAATTTGCTGCTTTTTATGATGAATTTTATATGGCAAGGCAGACAAGCCAGTCTTCTATGGCATAATACGCGGCTTCGCACGGACATTAGGCTACCCTTGAGGATTTTATAACATGCTATTTATAAGTGACGCTCACGCTGAAGCTGCTCCTGCCCCTGCAGGTGGCGGAACCGAAATGCTCATCATGATTGGTATCTTTTTTGCCATTATGTATTTCATGATTATCCGTCCACAACAAAAGCGACAGAAAGAACATAAATCTCTAATGGATTCCTTGACTAAAGGAGATGAAGTTGTCACCAATGGCGGCATGATGGGTAAAATCAAAGCAGTCAGTGATGATGTAGTTCGCATTGAACTTACTGAAAGCGTCGTCATTAAAGTGCAAAAGTCTGCAATTGCAAGTGTGTTACCCAAAGGCACGCTTAATCAAGATGATTAAATCAAATAAAACCTCTGTTAGTTAATGTTCTTAAGCAAGATAATTATACAACCTCGCAAGTACTGAGAAAATCACATGCTAAACCACTACCCGCTTTGGAAAAATGCAATGCTGCTTTTTATATTAATAGTTGCAGTTATTTATGCATTGCCTAATTTGTTTCCAGAAGATCCATCTGTTCAGATTTCTCATGATAGTGGTGAGCTTCCCATTAGTTTGCAAACACAAGTGGAAACTGTGTTAGAAAATAATGAACTTACAAGTAAGGGGATTGAAGTCAATGATGCGGGGCAAATGCTGGTTCGTTTTGCTGATACTGACGCACAATTAGTTGCAGTTGATGAGCTTAAGAGTGCCTTGGACTCGCAGCATATAGTTGCACTGAACCTGGCTCCTGCAGTTCCCACCTGGTTGCGCGCATTGAATGCAAGCCCAATGAATTTAGGGCTGGATCTTCGTGGTGGTGTGCACTTCTTGTTGCAGGTAGATATGAATTCGGCGGTAGTCAAAGCACTGGATCGTTATGAAGGTGAATTCAGAACTACCTTGCGTGAGAATAAAATTCGTTATGTGTCAGTGGATAACGATGGCGAAATCATTACTGTCAAGTTTCGTGATGAGGAAAATTTTCAAGCCGGCTTGGAAGAGCTTAAAAATAATTTTCGTACAGATTTGGACTTTGTCGAAGCAAATGTTGATAAAGGTTTCGCACTTAATGTGCTATTTAAAGACACTGCCAAGTTGGAGTTACAAACTTTTGCAGTGCAACAAAATATTACTACACTGCGAAAACGTGTTAATGAATTAGGCGTAGCAGAACCTGTTATACAGCGTCAAGGCTTAGATCGTATTGTAGTGCAGTTGCCAGGTGTGCAAGACACGGCGCAAGCAAAAAATATCCTGGGTGCTACTGCAACACTTGAATTTCGCATGGTTGACGAGCAAGCAGATGCTTATCTTGCACAGCAAAGTGGACAAATCCCCATTGGCGACCAACTCTATTTTGAGCGCAACGGCAATCCGGTGCTGCTAAAACGCAAGCCAAAATTAGAAGGTGAATATATTACTGATGCCGCTTCGGGTATTGATCAAGATTCTGCAGGACCAGCAGTATTTATCAGTCTTGATGGTGAAGGGGCGCGAAAATTCAGAAAAATTACCGGCGAGAATATTCAGCGTTTAATGGCAGTTGTTTTTATTGAAAATAAGACTGAATACTATAAAGATGAAAACGAAGAGGTACAATCACGTACACGTAAAGTAGAAGAAGTTATAAATATTGCACGTATTCAGGATGAGTTAAGTCATCGTTTCCAAATCACCGGTCTCGATTCTACACGTGAAGCGCGTAATCTGGCGTTACTATTACGTGCCGGTGCATTGGCTGCACCTATGAGTATTATCGAAGAGCGTACAGTAGGCCCTAGTTTGGGTCAGCAGAACATTGATCAAGGTAAACGCTCGGTAATTCTCGGAATGATTTTAGTAATGATTTTCATGGTTATTTACTATCGAGTCTTTGGCATTGTTGCTAATGTTGCCTTGATAGTTAATTTGGTGCTGATTATTGCCATATTATCAATGATCCCAGGTGCTACGCTTACATTGCCTGGTATTGCCGGCATTGTACTTACCGTAGGTATGGCGGTTGATGCTAATGTGCTTATCTTTCAGCGCATTAGAGAAGAAATAAATAATGGCAATTCACCTCAAGCAAGTATCCACGCCGGTTATGCCAAAGCATTGTCAACCATTGCCGATGCAAACGTTACAACTTTAATTGCTGCGGTTGTGTTATTTACTTTTGGTACCGGCCCAATTAAAGGTTTTGCTGTCACTTTATCTATTGGCATTGTTTGTTCCATGTTAACCGCCATTATGGGAACACGCGCATTAATTAATTTGATTTACGGAAACAAAAAGGCGCCAGTACTGGCGATATAGAACTATGCAATTATTTAAAACGTCATTTAATATTAATTTTCTTGGCAAGCGTAATATTGCATGGATTGTTTCTGCAATATTAATAATCGTCTCTATTGCATCATTATCAACGCGTGGGCTTAATCTTGGTATTGATTTTACCGGCGGTACTTTGGTTGAAGTGGGTTATTCTGAACCTGCAGAGTTAGACACTATTCGTGCAGCATTGGAGAGTGCGGCGTTTAATGACGCCATTGTGCAGCATTTTGGCACGGCTAAAGATGTACTTATTCGTTTACCATCGACGGATAATGTTAATGCAGCAGAGTTGAGTAACCAGGTATTAGAAGCATTAAAGCCAACGGGTGAGCCGGATATGCGACGGGTTGAATTTGTCGGTCCGCAAGTAGGTGAAGAGTTGCGCGATGATGGTGGCCTTGCTGTGCTATACGCATTGTTCGGCATCTTAATCTATGTGGCGCTGCGCTTTGAGGATCGATTTTCTCTAGGTTCAGTGGCAGCACTAGTTCATGATGTAGT
>JANQKJ010000333.1 GCA_028281205.1 Gammaproteobacteria bacterium | reverse complement strand
TAAAATTAATTCAAGCGTTCCACCACATGGTAGTCCAAACTTTTGGGCTACCATGTGGTGGAACGCTTGAATTAATTTTAGAACGAGTGCATAAATTTTCAGATTTGCAGTCAATCATCGATGCCATTGAAAATAATCTTTGCATTTGCAGAAGTACAAATATAAAAACCGGTATTTCAACTTATACTAATATGAGCTGGCACTCGACAACTTATATGGACGAAGCCACTTTGCATAGAGTGTTTGGCCCGCAATGGAATTTATTATTAATTGGTGCTAATGATCTTGCTAAAAATGTAGCTTTATTAGCACAGCCACTAGGGTATCGCGTTACTATCTGTGATCCTCGTGAAATTGCTGATTCAAGTTGGATAAACGAGAAGTTTTTTTTCAGCAATAAAATGCCTGATGATGTAGTCGCAGAACTTTCTCCGTGCGAACAGAGTATTGTTCTGGCATTGACACATGATCCAAAAATGGATGATATGGCTTTAATGCAGGCTTTGCGAATGGATTTGTTTTTTGTGGGTGCAATTGGGTCAGTTAAAACACAATTTGCACGCAAGAAACGGTTGCAACAACTCGATTTAACCGAACAGCAAATAGCAAAATTACATGGACCCGTTGGCTTACCCATTGGTAGTAAGCAACCGTTAGAAATCGCAATATCTATTCTTGCGCAGCTTACCCAGTTACGTAACTATAAACGTAAGCGTTTGAGTAAAGAAGATACTCTAACAAGACTAGCCTGATGTCGATAGATTTGTGTGGTGTTCTGTTAGCGGCAGGTAGTTCATCGCGCTTTGGTAGTAAAAAACTTTTACATCCTTTGCCAGATGGAGATTTTATCGGCGTAGCTTCGGCAAAACATTTGAAGCGAGTGGTACGAAATTGTGTAGCAGTAGTTTCAAATGATACTGGTGTATTAGCAGAACATTTAACTAAGCAAGGCTATACTTTAATCGTTAACAAAAATAATTCTGGAATTGGTTCAAGTATAGCGTGCGGCATTAAACAAACAGAAGCAGATGCGTGGATTATTATGCTTGCAGATATGCCATTTATTCGATACGAAACAATCCACCAAATTGCCCATCTATTGCATTTAGGTAATCGCATCGTTTCGCCTTATTGCAAAAACCGCAGGGGACATCCAGTCGGCTTTAGTAGGTATTATAGAGAAGAACTAATATCTTTAAATTCTGATCAAGGTGCTAAATCTATAATTGAAAAATATCAACAAGATCTTGTTTCATTCAACACAACTGATAATGGATGCTTGCAAGATATAGATACTCTAGAAGATCTTCACTATTGAGCCCACCCAACACTCAAAGTCTTGCGAGTTAGGGAACGCGAGTTAACATTACTTTTCGAAATATCTCAGCGTGGTTTGTTTATACTTTGTTGATATACATTAAATTTATTTAATTTTATTTTGTTTCGCCATTAGATCAGACTGCTAATAATTTATTCACTCAATTAGTGCAAAACTTATGGCAGCGTCAAGGCAAAAATATACCCACAACGAAGTTGGTACTAATATTCCGGCGAGCCGTTCCTCTCGCCTCGCAAGTATGGCTGGCTTAGCTGCAGGCATTGCAGGCAATGTTGTTTCTGAATACGCAAAACACCTATCACGTGGTAATACACCGGAGCTTAAGGACGTATTACTAACACCTTCGAATGCAAAACGAGTCGCGAACAAGTTAAAAAAAATGCGTGGCGCTGCACTCAAGGTTGGTCAACTGCTGTCTATGGACAGTGGCGACTTCATTCCAGCAGAGCTTGCGTTGATACTAGACAAGTCAAGAGACGATGTAGACCCCATGCCATTCAGTCAACTCACACAATTACTGAAAAGTGAATGGGGTGAAGATTGGCAGAAAAACTTCAGGCAATTCACTTTTACACCTATGGCTGCCGCATCGATTGGGCAAGTACATTCTGCTCACGACCTTAATAACGAAAAATTAGCAATTAAAATCCAATACCCAGCTGTTAGCAAATCTATCGATAGTGATGTTGATAATGTTGGCACGATACTCAAATATTCGGGTTTATTACCAGATACTACAAAAATAAAAGACTTACTGAATGAAACGAAAGAACAATTGCACTGCGAAACAGATTATCTAAAAGAAGCAGATTGGATTGAGAGATATCAAGGTGTATTAGTAAATGATAATGATTTTGTCATACCGCGTGTTTATAGGAATTTTACTAAAGAAAACATCTTGTGTATGTCTTATCATGACGGAGAAAATATAGATAAATTTATAGATTTAACACTACAAGAAAGAAATCATATTGTTTCATCATTAATCAAACTTACGTTTAAAGAAATTTTTGAATTACATCATGTACAAACTGATCCTAACTTTGCGAATTACTTATATCAACCAGAGTCAAAAAAGATAGTATTACTCGACTTTGGTGCAACCCGTGAATTACCAGCACATATCACTGATGGCTACAAGCTATTGCTTCAAGCTTCTGTCAGGAATGATAAAAAAGCCGTTGATAATGCTATTAGTCAAATAGGGTTTTTCCAGGAATACATAACATCACAGCAAAGAGAAGCAGTCATTTCCCTGTTTCAAATGGCCTGCCAACCATTAGGCCATATTGGCGAATATGACTTTGAAAATTCAACCTTAGCTAAAAATGTCAGTATTGCGGGAAGAGAATTAAGTGTTAAACAGAACTACTGGCATACACCACCTGCAGATGCTTTATTTTTACATCGTAAAATCGCTGGTTTATATCTCATCGCTGTAAAATTAAAAGCAAAAATTAATTTACGAGATTTAATTTACCCTTACATTGATATTAAGGACACCTAGCATATGAAATTATTTTTAACTATTATTTTATTCTTGCTGAGTTTCAGCATTATGGCTTGCGAAAATACCTTACTTGATCATAACTTCAAAAAACTAGCTTCTGATGAAGATGTTAACCTTTGTGAATCTTATTCTGGTAAAGTGATTCTTATTGTAAACACGGCTTCTAAATGTGGAAATACTCCACAATATGAAGGTTTAGAAAGCATATATCAAGAGTACTCTGATCAAGGCTTAGTTGTACTTGGCTTTCCTTCAAATAATTTCTTCGGACAAGAACCCGGAACAGAAGATGAAATCAAAGAATTTTGCCGCCTAAACTATGGCGTACAGTTTCCGATGTTTGAAAAAACTGAAGTGAAAGGGAAAAATGCACATCCATTTTTCATCGCATTGAATCAAGTTTCTGGTACCTACCCAACTTGGAACTTCCATAAATATATTATTGATAAGAATGGTCAATTCGTAGCTGAAATTGGTCCAAGGACAAAACCTCGAGACAAGGTAATAATTTCTGTTATTGAGCAGGAATTAGCTAAATAAAAAGTTAATACCTGTGTTGAAAAAATGTCTAATGCTGGGGTGTATGCTGCTTGTTCCCACATTAGTATGTTCCAATGACTCATTAATCGTTAATATTAATGATACCGCATTTAATTTTTCGAAGATTAAAGGCGGAACATTTTATATGGGTGACCTTGATGGACAACAAGACGAATTACCCATTCGCAACGTGAAGATTAATTCATTTTACTTACAAACAACTGAAGTAACTATTGAACAGTATTCAAATTTTCAGACTTCAGAAAATAATAGTTTAGATAATGGCTGTTGGTATTTTGAAAGCGGTTGGAAGTATTCAAAAGTGCTGAACTGGAAAAATCCTGGTTACCAGCAAGACGAAAATCACCCTATTGTATGTGTCAGTTGGATTGATATTCAACGATTTATTGATCACATAAACTCATTATCCAAACATCAATTTAGATTACCGACCGAAGCAGAATGGGAATATGCGGCACGGGCAAATTCAACCACGACTTTCTATTGGGGATCAGATCCAAAAGGATTATGCACTCATGCTAATGCATCGGATTTACAAACACTAAAACGATTTCCCTCTTTTGTTTCTAATCAATGTGACGATGGCTTTCTTGAGACTGCACCCGTGGGAAGTTTTCAATCGAATCCATTTGGATTATATGATATATATGGAAATGCCTGGGAATGGACACAAGATTGTTGGAACGATTCATATATTAATGCACCTCTTGATGGCTCTGCCTGGTTAGCGGGAGATTGTTCACGCCGTGTATTTCGTGGCGGCGGTTGGGGTGACAACCCTAAATTTGCACGTTCGAGTTTGCGCAATCGAGCACCCTCAGAACAACGCAAAGACGACATCGGTTTCAGATTAGTGTTGATACCGCATTCCAGCACTTAATATTGCTTGGTATGACTGAAGACAGTTCAAGGACTTTATTGGATTCCCTTGAATTTTTATTTGGTGGAGGCGGTAGCTATTCAACTGATATGGTAACTAGCTATTTTACCTATAAATTCATGAATTAAGTGAAAATTTGTACCCTAATTTAGTGCTTATTTTGTTCGGCTGTAATTAAATCCCTGTAAACGTCCTTGGATATCTGTGTCTGCTAACTGCCAAAAAAAGTGGTGATTTACTTTCTCGAGGATTTAACCAACCGCTAGTTCTGCTTACAATATCTTTCAATGATGAATACATCAGCGCGCTTATATTTTTTGTTTGTAACTCCATTCATAGTGGCTGGTTGTGTAATGTTCTTACAAACTGAAGAGGCATTACTTCTTGAAGATCTGGCCGCAGGCAATGAAGTAAGTCGCATTAAAGATCGTACGCCAACACCCACAGTGCGAACAATTGAATATAAAAATTTAAAGCGTCAGTACCAAGCTGATTTATATCAACCCGGTGAGAAGTCATTAGCAGGTATAGTTTTAATCCCTGGGGTAGCACAACATGGCAGGGATGATCCGCGACTAGTAACGTTTGCCAATACTCTGGCAAGATTTCGTTTTGTAGTATTAGTGCCAGAAATTCCTAACTTGCGGGATCTTAAAATTCGAGCAGAGGATAGTCAAACAATCAAAGATGCTTTCAAATATCTTGCTTCTCAAAACGACTTTTCATCACAAGCACAAATTGGGATTGGTGCATTTAGTTATGCCGTCGGTCCTGCAATATTAGCAGCACTCGATCCTACAATACGCGACAAAGTAGATTTTATACTAAGTGTAGGAGGCTACTATAACATCGAAAAGACTATCACTTATTTTACAACAGGACAGTTTCGGTATCAGAACGAGTGGCATTTTCTAGAACCAAATGCATATGGTAAATGGGTATTCGTACTGAGCAATCTTGAACGTTTATCGGATCCAATTGATAAAGAAAATTTTCGTAGAATAGCGCAACGAAAAATGAATAATCCAAACGCTATTATTGATGACCTGACAATAAATCTCTCCCCAGAAGCATCTTCGATATTGATGCTATTACAGAATCAAGATCCAGAACTAACGTCAAACCTTATACTTGGTTTGCCAGCTGCCATTCGTATAGATTTAAGTGCATTGGACCTTTCCAGCAAGGATCTTAATCAGCTTAAAGCACACTTGATTCTTCTTCACGGGACAGATGACAATATTATTCCCTATACTGAAAGTATTGCACTAGCTAATGCAATAGCAGAAAATCAGGCTGAATTATTTCTTATAGATGGCCTAGCTCACGTAAATTTACATCCACAAAAATTAGATAAATGGATCATGTTACGCGCAATTGAGGCACTTTTAAAAATGAGAGAATCGAAAGGGTCAGACTCGATTGATTTTTCGGATGAGATTATTAATTGAAATTCGAATAATAGGTTTGGTGAGAGTTCAGTGCTTATATTGAAAACGCTGGACGAAACCTGATGGAGGCGGTAGCTACTTAACAACTAATGTAAGTATTTGGTCTAATTATAAATACTTTTTTTACGCAAGCGGTTGTGCCCCTAATTATTACCCAAAATGTCTCGGCTGTAGTTAAATCTCTATAAACTTCCTCGGAAGTTACTGTCTTTTATGTGCCTATAAGTGACAAATTATTTTGCAATCATCACTATCAAGATGACTAGGACTTGCTTTATCCTTCTTAGAATATGCCTATTACTACAAATTAAAGGACCACATATAGCATTCTAATAAACCTTTTTGTAAATTGTGGTAGACAAATATGGATTTAGTGATGATTCATGATTTAATAGATAAAGTTGAATATATATTTAACAAACATGGGGTTAGTGAGGGTTTTCTCGGTCCTGTTGAAGGATTAGTTATACTAAGACACGTTGAGCCCACCGAGCTTATTGCGACTATTTATGAACCTGTTGTTTGCTTAATACTACAAGGGAGAAAAGAAACAATCGTAGGTAATAGGTTAGTCAGTTTTAGTGCTGGAGAGTCTTTAATTGTTAGTCATCATCTTCCTGTGACATCTAAAATTTGCGATGCGAGTAAAAATAAACCCTATATCGCCGTAGTATTAAAAATAGATATGTCGATTATACGGAGCCTTTACCAAGAAGTGGGTTCGGAGTATTTAGATAATAAAGGTGCTAAATCGCTTGATGTAAATAAAACGGATAAAAATTTATTAGAGACAATTGGAAGATTCTTGTCGGCTTCTTCCGATCCAATAGAAGCTCAAGTTATCGGACCTGCTCTATTTAAGGAGCTACATTTTAGGTTGCTAAAAGCACCACATGGAAAAATGCTGAGAGAAATGCTGCTACATGACAGTCAGGCAACATATATAGCTAATGCCATTTCTTACATAAGAAAAAATTATAAAAAGAACTATTCAATACCGAACTTGGCAAAATCTGTTAGTATGAGTTCATCATCATTCCATCATCATTTTAAAAGAATTGCTGAAACAACTCCTCTACAATATCAAAAGAACCTACGACTTCTTGAAGCGGAAAGGCTCATAACGACTGAAGGTTATACTGTGGCATCTGCAGCATTTGAAGTCGGATATGAAAGTGCCAATCAATTCAGTCGAGAGTATGCACGAAAGTTTGGAAAAACCGCCAAAGGTTCAAAAATAAAAGAATCTTAAATTCCAAGCATAAACGTTTGCTGCCTAGACCATGTCACACTAATCAACTGATATTAATTTGCTAAGATCATACACATTCTATTTGGTGTCATTCTAGTTTCAAAAAATCTAACAGAAGAAGTACAACTAATGCGATATGCAATATTTTGGTTATCATAGTCTATAAATAGACCATAAATATTTTGTCATAGTCGAACTTATACTCTTAATATGTCTAGGTATACCAAAATTCAGAATTTAAATTATTAGCTCCATATACAAATTCTTGTAGGAATAGGCAAGCCTGTCGGAGAAACGGGTAGGTTCAATTTAGTTTAAAAAATATATCTTGCTACATAACTAACTAGCAAGAGATATAAAATGCCAAAAATTACAAAGGAAGAGCACTTACAAAATATTGAGTGTAAAAATATTAATTGTGACGATAATGCACCAGTTAACCCTAGTCGCCGTAAAGCTATAACGGCAAGTACCTTTAGTGTAGCTTCTATTGCTGCAGGGTCTGTTTTGGGAGCGAGTTCAGTATTGGCCCAGAACAATGGTATGGATGCGACAAAAAAAGAATTAGCAGGCAAAACTGCTTTTATCACAGGAGGTGCGCGCGGGATTGGTCTGGCATGTGGTGTGGAAATGGCGAAAGCTGGAGCCAATATCGTGCTCTATGATATCGCTTCTGGAAAAATCCCTGGTGTTGGGCATCCTGTTGCTACAGAAAGCGATCTCCAGTCAGCTAAAGCGGAAATTGAAGCATTAGGTGTGAAATGTCTCACCATTAAGGGAGATGTACGTAATCTCAAATTACAGACACTTGCAATGGAACAAGCTGCCTCAAACTTTGGCAGCCTGGATATAGTCGTTGCCAATGCTGGTGTTACCCATGTCGGTGTCTTAGAGCAATTTCCCGATGAAGAAATAAACGCTGTACTTGGTATAAATGTTGCTGGGGTTGTAAAAACTACGCAGGCTGCTGCCCCGATCATGAAGAAGCAGAGATCTGGTCGAATCATATATATTTCTTCTATATTGGGCCGTGTCGGGAATGAACATTTCCCTGTCTATACCTCATCTAAATGGGCTGTCATTGGTTTTGCAAAAAGTGC
>JANQKJ010000330.1 GCA_028281205.1 Gammaproteobacteria bacterium | reverse complement strand
AAAGAATGCCCGTGAGTTCACCTTGATTTAGCAGCGGGTAGCATAGAACAGATTTTGGTTTTTTATCAGCGATGTATTTATCGTCTTTAAACTGTTCTTCTTCACAGGCGTTCTTGGCGATGATGACCTGTTTCGTGCGAGCAACATAATGTATCATGTTAACGGGAATTGAATCGCTCTTTGAAACTGGTAACTGTTGTAAGGTATGAATATTATCTGTACTGATGTCTGCGCTTGCTTCAATGGTAAGAGTGCCTTCATTGTCCAAGATAACAAGCCCTTTCTCCGCTCCCGCGTTCTCTAGTACTATATTCATCATATTGTTTAACAGCTTTGACAACACTATTTCGCCTGATAGAACTTGGCTGGCCTTAATCGCTGAGTTAAGGTCGAGACTATGGCCAAAGGTGTGCTGGCTTTTGTCTGTGGTCGCAATTGAACTACGGTAGGTGATTGCGGTTGACCTTCCAAAGTCGGTAAGCGTTGTTGCACTGGTAAAGCTGTTCTCGAGTTTATTGGGCTCGGTTAAAAATGACTTATAGTTTTCTAATAAAAGATCTACTTTAAGTTTTGCGCCCCATTTATCGTATAAATAGAGTGCTTCTTTTAAGTAATAACTGGCTACTGTATGCATTTCTTCCATATCTAAATAGAAACGTCCAGCTAATTCATTTGCTAGTGCACCTTCGCTAATGTAGTGATTACTCTTAGCACCGTTTATTGATTTGTTATAGTAGTGTAACGCTCTGCCAACCTGACCTTTCGTTCTAGAAATCTCCGCCTCAACCAAATCATATTTATGGAGAAAATTCATTGGGGCATGATCTGCCGATTTTTTGAGTTTCCTTTGATTTGATCTCACTTTTGCTAACATGGCGCGTCTGTCTCGCGCGGTTTTTTTACTATCGTCACTACTGTGAAACGCTGCTAGTAAAACCAATGACTCAAAGAAGTACGAAAAAGGTGTATAGTAAAGCCCAAAAACGGCAGATTTGTATTTCTCGAGCACTACTAGGTAGCTAGCTGCTTCATCGTAATCGCCTAACATATAACATAATATTAGTTTATTTAATGCGATAAGATAGAGGCCGGTGCTATTTGATTGCTCTTTAAACTCTGGAATGGCTTTATGTTCGTTAAAAATATTACCAACCAACAGCTTGGGGTTTTCGCTTTCGCCCAATAAGTTTTTAATAGCCTGCATATAGATGGCTTGGTAGTTTGCTAGCACCAGCTGCTTATATTGCACTATTTCCGCTTTGTAGATCTCTGCTTCTTTATAGAGATCATGTAATGGTTTTTCACCGGCAAGAAAGGAATGAACGCAGTAGATATGGATACTGATAGTAGAAAACTGTATGTCGCCAATTTCTAGCCCTTGACGGTAGGAGTCCATTAGGCGCTCTAAGCCATCTAGTAAGTGATTTTTTGTATAGCCAAGCATGGACTCAAATAAGAATATGGTCCTGGGGCGTGTTTTTTTGCAGAAGGGTTGTTGTTGTACTTCTAGGGCTAGTTCACCATATTCATACCCTTTGTCTATTTTTCCTAACGCACTGCTGAGTAACATCCCGTAAGCAGCATAGCCGAATGGGGTGTCAGGATATAAACCATATTTGAAAAATAAATTAAATCCTTTACATACGATGATCGGATATAAGTTGGGTAAAGTGGTATAGCAATTTACTGCTAAGGAATCTAGTAGTCGCGCTTTTTCGGTAGCCTCTCCTTGTTGTACTGGTTGTAAATTGGAAAGCTGTTTTCTATTCTTAAAAAATAGATATAGCTCTGTTTTTAGTATGTTATAAGCAACATGAAGCTTGCTGGGGTTCCTAGGTAACTTCATTTTATATTGCCGCAATACTTTTAGTGCAATATCGATACCTTCATAGGCGCGATTACGAGCGAAGTAGCTCTGTACTATATATTCGTAAATGATGGTCTTATCGAAACTGGACTTAATGTTAAACAACATCGTCTCAGCGAGTTTGTCCATCTCTTCAAAGCTAGCATTTATATAGGTGGTTTCTGTAGCTTCTGCATAAAGATCTTCTGTGAGTGAGTAGTCGGATTGCCAGCTGTCATTTTCTAGCAATGATATACCTGATTTTAAGTACATCATTGCAGGTTCGTAGGCGAGAGCGGATTTGGCTTTTACCCCTGCTTTTAGATTAAGTGACGCCATAACTTTTCTAATATTAGCGTCCTCAGTTAAGTTTATGCCGTGATTAAGTTGATTGACAACATCAAATATTTGTTCATCGAGCTGTTCTTCGTTGAGGTTTTTAAGTAATAACTCACCGATATGAAAGTGAATTGTATCAAGCTGATTTTTGTCGATTAAGCTATAGGCGGCCTGTTGTACTCTATCGTGCAAAAATTTGAATTTAATTGGTGTTTTATTAGTGTGCTCCTGCGATAATACTTTAATGTCACTTTCTCTAAAGCCAAACTCAGTTAAAGAAATGACTAGCCCTTCTATGGCCGCGACTTTTAGTAAAGACGCAACTCTGTCAAGAGGTAGTTCTACAATAATGGATAAGTAGTGTAAATCAAATTGAGGGCCAATACAGGCGGCCGTTTGTAATATATGTTGGGTATCTTGTGGTAGCTTGGTAATCTTATTTGACATGAGCTCCACTACGTTATCCGTAATGCCCATAGCGGAGATACATTGTTGATCCCACTGCCATTGACGACTTTTTTGGCAATAGGTTAGAAGGTCTTCGTCGTATAGATTTTGTAAAAATTGGTTGATAAAAAATGGATTACCATTGGTTTTTTCAAAAACTAGCTGGGCCAGCGCATGGGCAGGTTCGTAATCACAATGCAATGTGTCTTGTATCAGTAGAATTATCTTTGGTAAGTCCAGCGGTTGTAGAACAATAGTTTCAAGGTCGACAATTTTTTTATTAATTTCTTCTAGCGTAATAGTTAGCGAGTGGGTAAATGAGACCTCGTTATCTCGATAAGCACCTATAATCGCTAGGTACTGCATTTTGGGGTCGTCTAGTAACTCCATCAGCAGTTTTAGCGATGAATGATCACTCCATTGTAAGTCATCAATGAATATCACCAATGGATGCTCTGCTTTGGCAAATACTTTGACGAAGTTGCGAAATACAATACTAAATCGTGTTTGTGCTGCGTTTGGTTTTAATTCTTCTAAAACAGGTTGCGGACCAATAATGAGTTCTAATTCAGGTATGACATCTGTTATTAATCGGCCGTTACCTTTTAGGCCTGCTAAAAGGTTGCTGCGCCATTGACTTATTCGTTGTTCATTCTCAGTCAAGATTTGCTGTACTAAGTCTTGAAAAGCGCGGATGAAGGCGAAGTAGGGTATATTGCGATTAAACTGGCCAAACTTACCGGATATGAAAAAGCCTTTGTTTTTAGTGATAGGCTTATGTATTTCACTAATGAGTGCTGATTTACCAATGCCAGAGTGGCCGGCAACCATTAGTAGTTTTTTCGAGCCATTACAAATGTTGTCAAAGGTATTTAGTAGCCGCTCAATTTCTTTTTCCCGGCCATAGAGCTTTTGCGGAATTTGAAAGTGGTCCACAATGTCTTTTCTTGCTAATTCGAATGGCTCTATTTTTCCGGATTTTTTAAGTTCTCCCAAGCAATGCTTTAGATCTTCAATTATACCGATTGCGCTTTGATATCTTTTTTCGGCATTTTTGGCCATAAGCTTTTCTACAATATTTGATAAAGCTTTTGGAATATCATTTTTGATTTTGTGAACGGGTTTCGCTTGTTTAGCGATGTGTGCATGAACTAATTTCATTGCATCATCTGCTTCATAAGGTAGCCGTCCTGTTAGGAACTCGTAAAATGTAACGCCAAGGGAATAAAAATCTGTACGATAATCAAGACTGCGGTTCATTCGCCCAGTCTGTTCAGGGGAAATATAGTTAAGTGTTCCCTCTAATACTTCTGGATTAGTAATAGATCGAGTTTCTTTAGGTATAATTGAAGATATACCAAAGTCGATTAGTTTTACTTCTTGAGTTTTATGATTCCACAAAATGTTGCCTGGGTTAATATCTTTATGAAAGATATTCTGTTGGTGTACTTCGTTAATTGCTTCAGTAATTAGTATTAACAGCTCGAGCTTGTCGGTTAATGGTAGCTTAGTGATGTTAGGAATATTATTTAGCGAAGTACCGCCAAAGTCTTCTAAGATGAGAGCCATACTATTGCCATATAACTCTTTGTCATAGGCAAGAATGATTCCATCACCCTGTAGACTATGAGTCATCTCAAACTCGACTTCAAAACGATGAAGTTCTTCAGAGGTAGGATATTGATGGTTCAATACCTTTACTATAACAGGCGATTTATCAGATTCTCGAATAGCTTTGAGGACTATGGTCCGCGAGCTTTCAAAAATCTGATCTGTAAAGGTATAACCCTGGATCGATTGCATTATAAGAGGACCAATTTTACCGGCTAATGTCTTAGCTCGTACTGACGAAAAGGTGCCTAGGGCACCTCTGAGTAATGAGGAGATGGTTCAGGCTTTTTGTCTGTTCCAGTCACAAGACGTAGTTTTGTCGGCATGCTGGTAGCACGTCAAAAAACGACAACGCAGTGAATGGGACAGACAAAAAGCCCCTATGGGCAAAAGGGCTTAGGCGTAGCTCGCGTCGTTGCCTTGTTCGCCAATGACAAACCAGCATTGCCGTTCGCACGGCGCCTAGCGGCGCTACGCCTAAGCCCTTGCTGAAGCATTTCCTCATTACTCAGAGGTGCCCTAGTCATATTATAAGCCAATACTGTGATATTATCTGCACAATGTGGCGTGCTAATTCAAAGGTTTTGGATGCAAAATATAGTTTGATAATGATTGAGTATAGGTGACTGGTTTTTTATATTCAGATAGAAGCATTGGTTGCTAAGCTAGAATGGCCCCTTTATAGCATTGGCTCATATTCTGGCTTAGCGTTAGCAATGTTCTCTATAGAAAAAATGTCTATACTCTGGCAGATTTTATAAATTACTTCGTGTCGATGCGTTACAGGCTAGATTATCTAGCCTGTGTAGTCGCGGGGGTGGGTAATGTCGTCCTCGACTGAGTCTTGGTAGAGCTTATCAAACTCTTCTATACCTAGCTTTTCTTCTAATTCACAAAATCGCGATTTTAGTTGTTTGAGGTAGGGTTTTTGTTCGAGTTTGATTGATTTAATCCACAGTTTACAATAATAGGGTAGTGCAGCCTTGAAGTCCTCTGCTTGATAATGTATGTCTGCCTGAATGCCATCGAGCATATCATTGTAGGCTCTGGCATCATCAAATGTCCTTAACTTATCAAGCAACTGTTGGGCGGGCTCCAATTCATTTCTGGCAACTCGGGCGAGGGTAACATCTACTAATTGCTGGGATTGAAAACCTGGTGGTGCATTTTCATAAGGTATTTCATTGACAATTCGATCTTCGAAACTCAGTGCATCGTCTCGTTGGTCTATTGCGACGTGGTATTTTGCTAGCGACTGCAGAGACTGTACTACCATAATCCATGATTCATAGTGTTTATAAATGTCATAGGATTTTTGGCAAATTCCAATACACGCCTGCCATT
>JANQKJ010000328.1 GCA_028281205.1 Gammaproteobacteria bacterium | reverse complement strand
TTGCTCAGTGTAAAATTTATTCGACTTGGTATTACCTTGATTATTTTTGCTGTTATTATTTGCCCTGGCAGTTAGCAAAGATTCTAATTCCAGTTTATTACCTCTAGACAAAATAACTGAACGTGCGACTACATGCTGGAGTTCACGGATATTACCAGGCCAGTCATAACTTTCTAATATAGTCGCTTGTTGTCGTGTCAGCTTTAATTCATTCTTACCCAACTCATCACACTGTTGTTTCAAAAAAAACAATGCCAGCGGAATAATATCTTCTTTACGTTGCCGTAGAGGTGGTACCTCAATTGGAAACACACCCAATCGATAATATAAATCTTCGCGGAATCTACCTGCATTCACCTCAAGTTTTAGATCCCGATTAGTTGCCGCAATTACTCGCGTATCCACGCTTACTGTTTTCTCGTCACCCACCCGCTCGAATTCTTTTTCTTGCAAAGCACGCAGTAATTTACTTTGCAATTCCATAGGGATTTCACCTACCTCATCAAGGAATAATGTGCCTTTATTAGCTAATTCAAACCTCCCTACCCGATCCCGATGCGCGCCGGTAAAAGAACCTTTTAAATGACCAAAAAATTCACTCTCAAACAATTCATGTGGAATAGATGCACAATTTACTTTAATCAACGCATGCTGCTTGCGGTCACTTTTATCATGCACTGCACGCGCAACTAATTCTTTTCCAACACCGGACTCGCCCAGAATAAGCACATTCGCAGTGGTGTTAGCTACGGCATCAATTTGCATCAGCATTCTATTTAGAGCAGGGCTGTTGCCAACAATATCGCCAAACTTGAAGGGGGCCGTGACTTCCTCACGCAGATAGTCGCGCTCATTTTCCAGCTCTTGTTTTAACTGATTGATTTGAGAAAAGGCATCTTTAAGTTTCTGTTCTGCATGTTTGCGTTTAGAAATATCATTAAAAACAATGACCGCCCCAATGATTTCACCGGCTTCAATTATCGGTGTAGATACATATTCAACAGCAATAGCTTTACCATCTTTGGTCCAGAAAACCTCGCTGTCCTCACGGTGTACCTTGCCATCTTTGAGAGATGCATATATGTGACATTCCTCAACTGGATAAGGCGACCCATCCGCACGTGTGTGGTGATGCATATCGTGCAGGTACTTGCCCTCAAGGTCATCCATAGACCAACCCAACATATCAATAGACGACTGATTGATAAATGTCGCCTGACCATTTGCATCTATGCCATATATCCCCTCGCCAGCGGCGTTCAAAATAGATTCATACTCGAGTAGCGCACGTTTAGAGCTGGATGGTTTCATATGTTCATAATGGCACGAAATTTTGTTAAATAAAATACGAAATTTCGTTAATTACAATATTTCGTTAACCCAAGAATTAGCTATGTCATTGTTTTTAATAGAAAGCACCAATGGCATAAGTATTGCGAACACTCTAGAAAATTATTCACCTACTCTGGAGACTATCTTCATGGCCAAAAAAATTTCCTATTGGCAAGCAACAAATAGCATTCTGGCGTCATTTGTCGGTATCCAAAGCAAGAAAAACCTGGAGCGTGACGCTTCAGACTCAAACATGAAACAGTTTATTGTTATTGGATTTAGTATTGCCGTGCTAATGCATATCGGCATTTACATAATAGTAAAGATAATCTTGTGGCAAGCGGGCGTTGAGTAAGAACACAATGAGTGTTTAATAACTCGCATGGCTTATCTTGCAAAATTGAAAGGTCTTTCCCAGCCACTCCCAGGCAAAACTAACATCGGCAAAATAGCTTTTAGCTGGATGGGCGGATTCATAGCCATTACCTGTTTGGCCATGTTAGGTATTTTTTCTCAGCACCTTCTGCTAATGGGGTCCTTTGGCGCCTCATGTTTTATTTTATTTGCCCTACCTAACACACCTTTTGCACAACCCAGGAATGTGATCGGCGGGCACTTTATTTCATCATTAGTTGGCCTGATATTTTTTCATTTGTTAGGCCCTGATTGGTGGAGCATGGCACTCGCACTCGCCACATGTGTTGCATGTATGCAACTTTTCAGAGTCTCTCACCCACCAGCAGGCTCCAACCCAATTATTGTTTTTCTATCAGCCCCACAATGGGATTTTTTATTAACCCCTACGCTACTTGGTGCATGCACGCTAGTCATTGTTGCATTGTTTTATAACAACTTGCCAAAACAACAAACTTATCCCTTGTATTGGTAATACCAATAACAAGCGCTTATTCGTTTTCTCTCGATTGTATGTTGCAAGATTATTAACTTGCATTGTCGAATACTGTTACTAGTTAGCTTAAAACTACTAAACCCTAGAAAAAATGTAGATTGATGTATTAAATCAATCACTGCGATTGAAATTTTTAAGTAATAAATTTTGCATTCTTAAGGTCTATTAAACATAAAGTCACTTAATGAAGATTTTATAAATAACTTCGAAAAATTCAATTTTACTTAAAGGATTAAGATAATGAAGAAATTATTACCATTAGCAGCTCTGGTTGTAGCTTCAACAGCTTCTGCCAACGGTGGTCTAAGCATAGATACCATTGAACAACACGGAAACGTAGACCAATGGCAACAAACTAATTCGGTTGCTGTGGAGATTGTTACACAGGCACCAGTAGATAAGTTTAATGCGTACAAGAGTAACTCTAAAAGCATTGTTGATACTGATGCATTGCGTCACAACCACAACGCATAATCATAATAGAGAT
>JANQKJ010000265.1 GCA_028281205.1 Gammaproteobacteria bacterium | reverse complement strand
ATTCAGATCGTACCTTACTCGGCGTTGAACAAAAAGCGTGGTTAAAAGAACAATTGGTTCTAGACCACACCTGGCAGTTAATTGGGCAACAAGTACTTATGGGGCGCATGGAATTACCAGGGGCTATTGCGACGTTACAACTCTCAGTTTCAGAATTTACTGAATTGGCCGCAATAGCACAACTTGCCCAAAGCGACCCATCGTCACTGAGCGAAGAGCAGTTGACGTTGTTAAATAAAAAAGGGCATTTACTTGAGTTTCCAAATCTCCCATACAACCTAGATGCATGGGATGGGTATCAGAAAGAAAGAGCAGAGTTATTGGATTTTATACACAATTCCGGCAAGAGCGTTGTTACCATTGCTGGTGATACTCATAATGCATGGGCTAATAATCTCGTGATAAATGGAACAACTGCTGCGGTTGAATTTGCGACTTGCAGCGTTTCGTCACCTGGAATCGAACGTGCCTTAGGACTAGATACACAAGAAAAAATCTTGGGAACCGAAGCGGGAGTTGTGCAGCTAATACAAGATTGTCAGTACACTAACCTCGCGAATCGTGGTTATATGTTACTCAATTTTAGCAAGGAGACTGTTATAGCTAATTGGAAATTTGTTAGTACGGTTAAGGAAACTGATTATCAACTTTTAACTGATCGTGAAACAATTATTACCATTTCAAGAGATGAACTAGAAGTTTAGAGTTCTATTTCTATTTTTAGTAAAAAAAAGATACCAGAATAGGTCTAGGGGGGGTAATTGTGAAGCATAAAAAACTAATAGTATTGTCGATTTATTTGTTGTCTACATATTTATTAGCCGATGATTTAATTGATGATTTTGATAGTAGTATACAGCCATATGATAATTCAGTTATCACTCCGGCACGTCTTAAGCAAAGTATGCGTGATGTGCCAGCAGGTGTCACCGTTATCACCTACTCAAAAATTCAAGAGCTTGGGATTAGCTCTATTCCAGAGGCGATGCGACTTGTACCTGGAATGCGAATTACACAAGCTTCTGGCTGGGACTATAGAATAAACTTTCATGGCACTAATGCGCTTATCCCCAAGCGGATGTTAGTACTCGTGAACGGAATTGCGATACATCGCTACGGCTTCGCTGAAATTGATTGGAGTCTTATACCTGTAGATATAGAGGATATAGAAAGAATTGAAGTTACACGGAGTCCTAGTTCTGCTTCATACGGTTCAAACGCCTTTCAAACGGTTGTTAGCATTATAACGAAGCACCCAGATGATGTTGAAACGGTTACTCTGGTTGGCGAAAATGGTTCAAACAATGCCTATAAGTATTATGGAAGATACTCAGGAACTATCGACAATACTTCATTTCTTTTGAGTCTAGGAAAGCAAGGTGATGATGGTTTTGACTATGTTGAATTTGACCGGGAAAAACCTCCAACGCCGGGAGCCGTAGATGACCACGATGTAGAGCGCGTTCTTTTTAGATCGAACTCTTTGATTTCTGATGCTTCTCACTTAGAACTAAATGTAGGTTACATATGGGCGCGGGTAGAGGACGAAGAGGTCGATTCAAATCAGTTGGCGCCACCTGATCGGACGGAAAGGGACTGGAATCTACACGTTATTTATACTCATACAATTGATGATAATCATTACCTGAAAATACAAGCAAGTTATAGAAATGATGAATTTCTTGAAACCTGGGATGCATGTAATCTAACAGCAGCGTTCGTAAGTGAATTAAGAGACTTGTCAGATGTAAACTCCGAAGCTGCATGGACTTTGCTTCGCGGTGAGTTTCCAGTTGGTCAGACTGAAGAAGAGCAAACGTTAATCAATATCGCGGCACTTCGGTTTCAAGAGTTGGGCGCTGAACTAACACGGCCAATTTGCGGTACTGGTAATCAAGACCATGAAACACAAAAACGTATTATAGAGATAGAGGATACTATAGCCTTAGGAGAAATCTTCAGAGTCAATACAGGTATTGGCTATCAAAATAACGATATTACAAGTGAGACATACGTGGGTGGCCGTGTGGGTTCTATCCACAAATATTTATTTTCTAACGCAGAGTATAAGCCCTCATCTAAAATAACGATTAATTTGGGGTTTATGTATGAAGATATTGATACAGTTGATGATGCCGCCTTTGCCCCACGTGTTGGTTTGAATTACCACATAACGCCTAACCAAACAATTAGAGCTGTCTATTCAACAGGAAAAAGGATGCCAAATATTTTGGAGACCGATAGATATTGGACATACCTTGTACGAAATTGGGATCATGAATTTGATGGAAGAACGGAGGGTAAATTTTTCCTAACAACTGTGTCGCCGGAGGGTCTAAAACCTGAGTCTATTGAATCTTTTGAACTAGGGCTTCATGGGTATCTTGTCCAGTCTAATTTTAAATATGATATTCGTATTTTTTATGAGGAGCAAACTGATCTAATTTCTGAAAAAGGAGAGTTTTTTAGTTATTCGTTAACAAACGAAAATAAGTCGGAGTTAACAGGTTTTGAGGCGGAAGCTTCCTATAGATTTACGCCAACGATTGAACTATCAGCCGGTTATTCCTATCTGGATGCTAAAACATCAAACGTTTTCGAGGATACCTTACATGCAGACCATCAAGGTTTTGCATCCTTAGTTTATCGAGGGGACACGTTGAAAACAGCGCTTACGCACTATAGCAATAGTGCTATAACGCAATCATCTTTTGATCGGACAGATTTAAGTATAAGCACTGATTTTCCTTTGTATAGGGATCTAATATTAAATGCGAGGCTAGTTGGTAGTCATAATTGGCACGATGACGTTTCTTATCAATGGAGAATTGAAAATAGAGCGGTGCATAGCTACAACCAGTCTGAAGCGATCAAACTACAACTACGTATTTCATATTAAATGTAGTAGCTCAGACGGCCTGTTGAAAAACCCCTGAAATTGTTAAAATCCATAACCGACTTTCATTTTGAGGAGTTTTGTATGCAAGGGCAAAACGATACTCAACAGC
>JANQKJ010000254.1 GCA_028281205.1 Gammaproteobacteria bacterium | reverse complement strand
ATGGCATAGGTATGTTCGGTGTGGGTACATCGTGGATTTTTAATAGTTTATATGACTATGGCAATGCCCCCTGGATAGCAGCGGTAACAATCACGTTTGTTGGAATTTTGGTTTTGAGTTTGTTCCCAGCGGGTGTCATGAAGCTATACATGTATTTGTCTTTAAGAATAACTAACAAGATATCGCAAGTGTTGATATTTGCGTGTACATGGGTGTTATTTGAATGGCTGCGTAGTTGGATATTAACTGGTTTTCCATGGTTGCTAATGGGGCATGTATTAGTTGATGCACCGCTGACAGGAGTTATTCCAATATTAGGTGTATTTGGTGGTAGCACAATCATTGCACTTACTGCGGCAGCGGTGTTTCAAGGCTTAATTGCCAGCAATTCCGACCAAATTAAATGGCTTGTTTTTATTGGTATATTGTTGGGGCTGAATTATTCGCTTAATAATATTTCTTGGACTAATAAAAGCACACTGGAACCTGTACGTATTGCCGCTGTGCAAGCGAATATACCTTTTGAAATGAAATGGGATAAATTAAGACGTAACGAGGTATATCAGACCTATGTAGATTTAACGGCACAGCATTGGGACAGCCAGATTATTATCTGGCCGGAAACAGCCATCCCGACATTTTATCGTGTGGCAAATAAAGATTTTATTCCCTTATTTGAAAAACAGCTTAAACATAATGATGTAGAGTTAATATCTGGTGTTTTTACCTATGAACCAGGTACAGAACGTGTATTCAACTCCTTGGTCACTTTAGGTAATGAATTACAAATATACAATAAACAGCATTTAGTACCTTTTGGAGAGTATCTGCCATTTCGGTGGCTATTCCAGTTTTTCCGCAACCTGGTGACAATTCCAATGTCAGACTTGAGTGCTGGTGAAGGTTCATCAATAGTCTCGTTAAAAGATATTCCTGTAGGGGTCTCTATTTGTTATGAAGCAGCCTATGGTAACGAGATTAATCGTGCTTTGCCTGATGCGCAGTTGCTGATTAATGTTACCAACGATGCTTGGTTTGGTGATTCTTTGGCGCCTCACCAGCATCTGCAGATTGCGCGCGTGCGAACTTTGGAAACAGGAAGATATATGGTCAGAGCAGCAAATACAGGTATTAGCGCTATTATTAATCACCGAGGTCAGATTATTGCTCAGACCGGGCAATTTGTTGATGATGTGGTTGCGGGGGAGGTTTGGCCTATCGAGGGTAATACACCATTCACGCGCTGGGGAAATTGGGCAATAATCAGCAGTTTATCTGTTTTGCTATTGATAATATTGGCACTTCAGCGTAAGCATATATTCACTAAATCAGAATAGTCCAAGCACATCATAAAATTAATATGTCTAGATTCTCTCAAGTGATTCCAGTGATTTTGTCGGGTGGGTCGGGTACACGGCTGTGGCCAGTATCTCGTAAATTGTATCCTAAGCAATTCATTCCATTGCGTGAGAATCGCAGCTTATTCCAGGACACAGTAGCAAGAGTGAAATCATTAGATGAGGGAATTCAGTCGCCAATAATCATATGTAATGATGAGCATCGCTTTATGGCGGCAGAACAATTACGTCAGGAAGGCGTAGACCACGCTGATATTGTTCTAGAGCCTGTTGGACGCAATACTGCGCCTGCTATCACTCTAGCAGCGTTGTGTGCACTGCAAAGGGATAAGAATGCCATCATTTTAGTACTGCCGGCGGATCATATTCTTAATCAGCAAGAGCAGTTTAAAGAAGCCATTGCATTAGCCGCCTCATTAAGTGCTAATGAAAAGCTCGTAACGTTTGGCATTAAACCAACTCGGCCTGAAACAGGATATGGTTATATCAAAGCTGGTTCTCAAGTAATGCAAGGTGCTTATCAAGTGGAAAAATTTGTTGAAAAACCTGCCTTAGATAAAGCACAAACATATTTGCAAAGTGGTGAGTATTCCTGGAATAGCGGGATGTTCATGTTTAAAGCATCTACGTTATTGGCTGAGCTTGAAAAATATCAACCTGAGATTGCGGCGAGTGTGACAACAGCTTATGGATCGCAGCAAAAAGACCTGGATTTTATTCGTATTGATAAAGACGAATTTTCGGCATGCAAAAGCGAGTCAATTGATTACGCGGTTATGGAAAATACTGATAATGCAGTAGTAGTTGCTTTGAGTAGCGATTGGAATGATGTAGGTTCATGGCATGCATTATGGGAATCTTCTTTGCAGGATGAAAATAATAATGCATTAACTGGAGATGTATTGTTGGAAGACTGCCAGGGTTGTTATGTACATAGTTCTAACCGTCTAGTAACAGCAGTAGGAATGAAAGATGCTGTTATTGTTGAAACTGCAGATGCCATTATGGTCGCGCCTCGGGATCAATCGCAAAAAGTTAAAGATATTGCCAACAAACTTAATAACTCAACCCGCGAAGAAGCTCAGATACACCGAAAAGTATACCGTCCTTGGGGCGATTACGAGTCAATTGATAATGCAGAAAGATTTCAGGTAAAAAGAATTACCGTAAAGCCTGGTGAGCGATTATCGCTGCAAAAACATCATCACCGCGCTGAGCATTGGATTGTCGTTAATGGTACTGCAGTAGTTACCTGTGATGATAAAGAATTTTTGCTCTCTGAAAATGAATCAACTTATATTCCTATCGGTGCAATCCATCGTTTGGAAAATCCCGGAAAAATTCCATTGGAATTAATTGAAGTACAGTCTGGTACATATCTGGGTGAAGATGATATTGAACGTTTTGATGACAAATACGGTCGTTCTGACAAATAAAAGATAATCAAAAAAAGAAAGCCCAACTTGGACATTGGGCTTTCTGTGTAGGCTCATGACTGATGCAGTATTTTGATAAGCAGCTCGTGCTATGATGTTTGAAGTTGCCTAGAGGAATAAGACGAACTCTAGACGAATGATGTAAGAGCGCACCGATACAAACTTACCATTGCTAACAGACTTTTGTGCCTACATCGTCTATTAACAATTACTTACTGCAGTAAATAGCTTACGCTCAACTATAACTAACTACAAAAAGAACTTTTCTATAAAGCATATCGAACTGTTTAATAGCAACAGAATGCCAATTTATGAGGATATTTTTAATCGTCACTGATTGTCGTTTAATCGGTGGGAAATTGTCCGCTTAGGTAACAATCTTGTCTGATATCCACTGCTATCAATGCTGGAATTTTGTTACTATTAGCGCGCACTTGTCTTATTAACCTCTAGAAAAATCTATATATGGAAGAAAACTATCAACCTCACGAAATCGAGGCTGAAGTTCAGTTGCGATGGAAACAATCTACTACCTTTAAAGCAACCGAAGACGATTCTCGAGAGAAATTTTACTGTTTGTCCATGTTTCCTTATCCGAGTGGCCGTCTGCATATGGGCCATGTTCGTAATTACACCATTGGAGACGTAATTAGCCGTTATCAGCGCATGCAGGGTAAGAATGTACTTCAGCCGATGGGCTGGGATGCATTTGGTCTGCCGGCAGAAAATGCGGCATTAAAAAACAAAGTGCCACCAGCTAAATGGACATATGAAAATATCGACTACATGCGTGGCCAATTACAGCGCTTGGGGTTTGCTTATGACTGGGATAGAGAACTTGCTACTTGTGCGCCAGAGTATTATCGCTGGGAGCAGTGGTTGTTTACCCATTTGTATGAAAAAGGCCTAGTTTACAAAAAGAAATCGATTGTTAATTGGGATCCAGTAGACCAAACCGTATTAGCTAATGAGCAAGTCATAGATGGTTGTGGTTGGCGTTCTGGAGTGCCCGTTGAACGACGTGAAATATCGCAGTGGTTTTTAAAGATTACTCAATACGCAGATGAGTTGCTGGAGTGTCTGCAGACATTGGAGGGATGGCCGGAACAAGTGCGTGTCATGCAACAAAACTGGATTGGACGCTCAGAAGGCTTACAGTTTTCATTTGATGTAGAGGGTGGTTTGCCTTGCATGGAAGTTTATACAACGCGACCAGACACATTGATGGGTGTTAGTTATGTTGCTATCGCACCTGAGCATGAGTTGGCAGCAATTGCTGCAGAAACTAATCAAAGCGCGGCAAGTTTCATTGAAAAATGCAAGCAAAGAAAGGTTGCTGAAGCAGAAATTAACACAGCAGAAAAAGAAGGTGTAGCTACTGGTTTATTTGCACTACACCCGATCACTGGTGAAAAACTGCCAATATGGATCGCTAATTTCGTACTAATAGAATATGGTACAGGTGCAGTTATGAGTGTACCTGCGCATGATCAGCGTGATTGGGAGTTTGCTACTAAATATCAATTGCCTATCCGTCAAGTCGTGTTCCCCAAAGACGAATCACAACAATGCGATGTGTCACAGCAGGCATTCACTGAAAAAGGCGTATTAAAAAATTCTGCACAGTGGGATGGCTTAACTTCCGAGCAAGCATTTATTGCAATCTCGGAAAACATTGAAACTCAACAGCGTGGACAGCGCTCAGTTAATTTCCGTTTACGTGATTGGGGCATATCGCGGCAACGCTATTGGGGATGTCCGATTCCAATAATTTACTGTGAAGATTGCGGAGCAGTGCCCGTGCCTGAATCTGATTTGCCAGTGTGTTTACCGGAGGATGTAGAAGTGACTGGGGCAGGTTCTCCATTAGCGTCAATGACAGAATTTGTAGATGTGCCGTGTCCTAAATGTGGTCGGCCAGCAAAACGCGAAACAGATACTTTTGATACTTTCTTTGAGTCAAGTTGGTACTACGCCCGTTATTGTTGTGTTGATCAGCAAGAAGGAATGCTTGATGAACGTGCTAATTATTGGCTGCCGGTAGACCAATATATAGGGGGCATTGAGCACGCAGTGCTGCATTTGCTGTATGCGCGCTTCTTTCATAAATTAATGCGTGATGAAGGATTAATTACTTCGGATGAACCTTTTACTAATTTGTTAACTCAAGGCATGGTGCTTAAAGATGGCACTAAAATGTCAAAGTCAAAAGGCAATACAGTAGATCCAGAGCAATTAATAGAGAAGTTTGGTGCAGACACGGTGCGTTTATTTACAATGTTTGCATCGCCGCCCGATCATTCGCTTGAATGGGTAGACACAGGCGTAGATGGTTCCGCGCGCTTCTTGAAAAAGCTTTGGCGTTTTGTTTATTCGCATTGCGAATCAAGTCAAAGTCTTGCTGGAATAAATCATCAGGATTTAAATACTGAACAAAAAGCGTTGCGTCATAAAATTCATACTACTCTTAAAAAAGTCAGTGACGATATAGGCAGAAGATATACATTTGACACCGCTATTGCCGCAAATATGGAACTCCTTAACGAGTTGTCTGCACTAAAAGAACAAAGTGCTGTTGATCATGCTGTAATAAGAGAGGGTTTAGAAGCGGTTGTTTTAATGCTGTCGCCAATTGTCCCACATATCTGTTTTGTGCTTTGGGAAGCGCTTGGTCATACAACTGAAATTGAGAGTGAATCCTGGCCGCAATACGATGAACAGGCCTTAGTACAAGAAAACATAGAGCTTATGGTGCAGGTAAACGGTAAATTACGCGATAAAATTACTGTGCAAGCCAATGCCGAAGACGAGGTTATTAAGACAACCGCGTTGAATAGTGAGAAGATACAAAATCATATAAACGGGAAACCTGTTAAAAAGATAATTGTTGTTAAAGGTCGGCTGGTAAATATCGTTGTCTAGGAGAGCCAAGTGAATAAACTAAATATATGTGTTATTGCCATTATGCTTTTTGCATTGTCCGCCTGTGGTTACCGCTTGGCGGGTAAAGCCGATCTGGATCCGATATTTGAAAATACTCATGTGAGCTACCAGGGACAGGGTCGTGCAGTTGCAGAGTTAATTGAGAAACAATTTGAAGCTAATAAATATGAGATTGTTGAGCAGGATGAAGCTACGGCAATTGTTAATGTCCTTTATGAAACAACGGATAGAGAAATTCTATCGTTAGATGAAGATGGAAAAGTGCGTGAGTATGAATTGATATTGCGTGTTGGTGTTAGCGTTAAAGATACTGAGGGCAATATATTAGTTAATAATCAAGAGGTTCGCCTAACCCGCGACTTTCTTTTTGAAATTAACCAGTTATTAGGTAAAACAAGTGAGGAGCAAAATATCTATCAAGAAATGCGTGCGGATGCATCGCGTTTGATTCTCTATCGCTTGCAAGCAATTTCAGTTGATATCCAAGAAGCACCTGAAGTTGAAAATTCTGAAACAGTTAGTTCTCAAGAATAACTTTTGCGATCGCCGCAGAGTCCAATTCGCCATTGTCTTGTTCGAGTAAAGTTTCTAAGTAGTGTGCAGACAATTCTGCGCCGGGCATTTTGATGTCATGAGTTTTTGCGCTATTTAGAGCAATGCGTAAATCCTTGGCATGTAATTTTGCCTTGAACCCTGGCTTGTAATTATTATCTAGCACGCGTTGGCCATGTAGCTCTAAAACGCGACTATAGGCGAACCCACCTAATAAGGCTTCCCGGACCTTGGCAGGGTCTACATTGCAACTTTGTGCGAGCAAATATGCTTCAGCAACTGCAACCATAGTTTCAGCAGCTACTAGGTTGTTACAGGCTTTAGCAACTTGTCCAGCACCTGATGCACCCACGTGGATTATATTTTTCCCTAAAGATTCAAATATGGGCAGTGCGCGCTCAAAATCTTTTTTGTCTCCACCGACCATGATAGAAAGTGTTGCGGCAATGGCGCCTACTTCACCGCCAGATACCGGAGCATCTAGTAAGCTACCACCAGCCTTGGAAAACTGTTGATACATGGATTGAGTAGTTTCTGGTGAAATAGTGCTCATATCAATCACCAATGCACCAGGTTGCAGACCTTGTATAGCTCCTTGAGGGCCAACTAATACTTCCTCGACATCTGGTGTGTCTGAGACACAAGAAATAATGACAGTTGATGCTTCAGCTAGGCTGGCGGGTGATGGGAATGGCGTGATATTGTCTGTCTCAAGCGCATTGAGACTGGCTTGACGGCGTGCATAGACATTCACGTGATGGCCAGCTTTGGTTAGATTTTCAACCATAGCTTTACCCATAATGCCCAGCCCGATATATCCAAGATTCTCAGCCACTTTTTCTCCCTAAATAGTTCTAATATGTTGATTAATAAGCGTTAAAACACGTATATAATATATGAAATAGATCGCACTCGATATTTAAGAATATAAACAACTACGGACGAATATTTGGATCTCAACATACAGCAGCTGAGTGATCACTTAAATAAGACATTAGCCCCTGTCTACCTGCTTTCCGGCGATGAACCACTTCAAATTGAAGAATCGTTAGCGTTAATCCGGGGCGCTGCGCGCGAGCAAGGCTATCTAGAACGTCAAGTGCTTTATGTTGAGCGCAGTTTCGACTGGTCACAAGTCACCGAGCAAAGTAACAATATGTCGCTGTTTGGTGATAAAAAAATACTTGAGTTACGTATGCCCACAGGTAAACCTGGTACCTCTGGGGCTAAAGCTTTGCAACAGTACTGCACACAAGTATCAGACGATGTATTGCTGATTATTCTAAGTGGCAAAATTGAAAAAGCCGCACTTAAATCCAAATGGGTACAAGCAATATCGCAGGCGGGTGTATTTATGCGTATCTGGCCACTGACAGGAACAGAGTTAGTACGTTGGGTACAAATGCGTTTAAAAGCAGAACAATTAGCCGATGATCGTCAAACGGCTGAGTACATCGCTTCTAGAGTAGAGGGTAATATGCTGGCAGCCGCGCAGGAAATTGAAAAAATGTCCTTGTTGGCAATAACGGACAATGATACTCAGCAGTCCAGCTCAGCATGGGTTTCAAGTCAGGCTAAATACAATGTGTTTGATTTGGTCGATACTATTTTAGCTGGGCAAAGGAATAAAGTGATAAAGATACTTGCACAGTTGCAGCGTGAATCTTTCGCGCCGAATCTAGTCTTATGGGGTCTGGCTGAGTTGGTAAGGGCAGTGATATACAGTGCAGCACAAACACGTGGGCAATCCAAGGGCGTACAGAATGCTTTTTATTATACTAAGCGCAATCAATTAGGCACTCATGCGCATAAATTTAATCGTGAACAACTTTATACTTTACTTATGAAATGTGGGCAGGTTGATCAAATGATAAAAGG
>JANQKJ010000185.1 GCA_028281205.1 Gammaproteobacteria bacterium | reverse complement strand
TGAGTCGCAGTGGGTCTCGCTTCAAGTCGGCGGATACCAATTTCTATTCCGCATGAGACACAATAGCCATAATCACCTGTATCGAGCGTAACAATGGATTCATCGATTTTCTTGATGAGTTTGCGTTCTCGATCTCTAGTGCGTAATTCTAGGCTGAATTCTTCTTCTTGTGTTGCACGATCAGCTGGGTCTGCGTAGTTTGCTGCATCACTTTTCATGTGGTCAACAGTACGATCGACTTCTTGCATAAGCTGTTTTTTCCACTCCAGGAGAATACGTTTGAAGTGAACTAGCTGCTCATCGCTCATATACATTTCACCGTTTTTTGGCATATATGGGTCAATGCCTTCTACCGGCAAAGTCATACCTACCATTGGCTCACCAGGGATTAAGCGCGTCTTAGGTGGTTTAGTGACAATAGGTTTTTTAACAACTTTTTTTACGGTTTGCTTTTTAGGAGCTGCTTTAGATGTTGCGGCTTTTTTCTTAGGTGCTGTAGTCTTCTTTTTTGGGGCTGCAGCTTTTTTCTTAGGCGTTGCCACTTTCTTTTTAGCTGGTGCAGCCTTCTTTTTAGCCGGAGCCGCTTTTTTCTTTACTGTGGCTTTTTTCTTAGGCGTTGCCGCTTTCTTTTTAGCTGGTGCAGCCTTCTTTTTAGCCGGAGCCGCTTTTTTTGTGCTCGCTGCTTTTTTCTTAGAAACTGCTTTTTTAACTGCCATGGTATAAGCCCTAATTAAAGAAGCCCGCTTTATTATCAGAATAAATCCTGACTTGCAAGAAATTAGTTACTGATCAGCATTTTCGTTGTCTGACAGGGATTTGATAATTGTTTTGGAACTTGTTGATTCCACAAGACTAACTACTTCTCCTTTTGCTAAATAGGTGGTTATTTGATCGCCTTGTTTTAGTTGGCTTGAGTCGGTAATGACTTGTTTGTTTGAGTGTTTTTTAGTGGTTATTGAATAACCGCGCTGTAGTGTGTTTAGTGGGCTTACCGCCTGCATGATTGTGGCGCATAGCTGAAACTTATGTGAGCCTTGTTCTAATTGACTATGTATTGCACGTTGAAGACGATGATTAAGTTTTGAAATATCTGTTTGCTGTATTTTAACCAGGCTTTTCGGTGATTGGTGGATATGACGTTGCTTGAGTGTACGAAATTTATACATATTTTCTTTAATGTATGACTGCGTACCCTTTTGTAGCCGATTTAGTAAGTCGCTTAATGATCGCTTTTGAAAATCAACTATGACACTTGGATGGGTGCGCTGGAGTCGCTGTGAGAGCCAGTCAGTGCGCTGGGCGAGCTTTTGCACTATCTCTGTACTAGTGCGCGTAAGTACCTGATGTAAATACGATAGTGATGATAATAGAGCGTCAGCATCTGGACAGGTTAACTCTGCAGCAACCGAGGGTGTTGGCGCACGTAAATCAGCTACAAAGTCAGCAATTGTATAATCAATTTCATGGCCAATACCGGTTACGATTGGAATCGCTGAAGCGGCAATAGCCTGGGCGAGATTTTCATCATTAAAACACCATAAGTCCTCGATAGAACCACCGCCGCGAATAAGAACGATGACATCAGCTTGGGATTGTTTGTTAGCCGCTTTGATAGCTCCACATATTTGTTCTGCCGCTTGCTCGCCTTGCACTGAGACACTGAATAAGGTTTTTTTACAACTTGGATACCTCCGCTGGGCGACATTTAAGTAATCTTTGATGGCGGCGCCGGATGTTGAAGTAATAATGGCAATATGATTAGGGTATTGTGGAATAGGTGTCTTTCTATCCTGATCAAAAAGGCCGGCCTGCAAGAGTTTTTTCTTTAGTGCTTCAAACTGACGTTGCAGTGCACCGAATCCCGCTTCTTCCATGCTGTCGACAATAAGTTGTAAATCGCCGCGAGCTTCATAAATGCTGGCACTTGCACGAACAATGACTTGCAAACCATTGCTGATCTCAAATGGTACGCGCGAATTTTGACTGCGGAACATGACACATCGAAGTTGTGCATTGTTATCTTTTAATGAGAAATAAATATGTCCGGATGCTGGGCGAGCCAGGTTTGATATTTCGCCCTCAACCCATAACAGTGAAAATCGATTTGCGATTGTTTGCTTTAATCGCTGATTAATTTCCGTCACGCTACATATTTCACGCGTGTCTGTGAATTCGTTGGGAGATTGTTCGTTCATTGATGGGTTTAAATATTACTTGCTAGTGGTTTACCCTGTAGTGGTCAGTCTCTATAATTAGCCGCCATCTCGAACACCGGACATCGAAATGCGCATAACTCAGGAAGCTCTCACGTTTGACGACGTATTACTCGTACCAGCCCATTCCAGTGTGCTTCCGCGTGAGGTGGATATTACCACTCAATTGACGCGCGAGATTAGATTAAATATCCCTTTATTATCCGCAGCTATGGATACTGTAACTGATAGCCGCCTAGCGATTGCTATGGCTCAAGAAGGAGGCATGGGGATTATCCATAAAAATATGTCCATTGAGATGCAGGCAAATGAAGTCACCAAAGTGAAAAAGTATGAGAGTGGTGTAATTAAAGATCCCATTACTGTAGCGCCAGATGTAAGTATTTCTGATGTGCTTGAAATTACTCGTGCAAATAAAATTTCTGGTGTTCCTGTAGTTGATAAAGAGCAACTGCTCGGTATTGTGACTAGCCGTGACTTACGCTTTGAAACACATTTAGATGCACCTGTATCTACAATTATGACACCAAAAGAAAGATTGGTGACTGTTGAAGAAGGTGCCAGTTTAGATAAAGTGCAAGCGTTATTACATAAACACCGTATTGAAAAAGTATTGGTCGTGAATGATGAATTTCAATTGCGCGGTATGATCACTGTCAAAGATATTCAAAAGTCCTCTGAACACCCTAATGCATCTAAAAATGAACAAGGGCAGTTACGTACAGGTGCAGCAGTTGGTGTTGGTGCCGGCACCGATGAACGTGTAGACGCACTTGTAAATGCCGGAGTAGATGTGATCGTTGTAGATACCGCGCATGGTCATTCTCAATCAGTGCTTGATACAGTCGAATGGGTAAAGAAAACTTACCCTCAAGTTCAAGTGATTGGCGGCAATATCGCAACAGCTGCAGCAGCAACTGCACTAATAGAACATGGTGTCGATGCACTTAAAGTTGGTATTGGACCCGGATCAATTTGTACAACACGTATTGTTGCAGGTGTCGGTGTGCCACAGATTACTGCAGTCGATAATGTTGTCAGTGTAGCTAATAAAAAAAATGTACCAGTGATTGCTGATGGTGGTATTCGTTACTCGGGTGATATTGCTAAAGCTATCGCTGCAGGTGCAGATGTGATTATGGTTGGTAGTTTGTTTGCCGGTACAAAAGAATCACCAGGAGATGTGGAATTGTATCAAGGCCGCTCTTACAAGACTTATCGTGGTATGGGTTCACTAAGTGCCATGCAACAAGGCTCAAGTGACCGTTACTTCCAGGATGGAGAGGCTGAGAAAGAAAAGTTAGTGCCAGAAGGAATTGAAGGTCGGGTACCTTATAAAGGTTCGATTACATCAATTTTGCATCAGTTGCTTGGTGGTGTGCGTTCAAGTATGGGCTACGTCGGTTGTAGTAGTATTCAAGAGATGCATGATAAGACCGAGTTCGTGAAAATATCTGCAGCGGGTATGCGTGAGAGTCATGTGCATGATGTCACAATCACCAAAGAAGCGCCAAACTATCATGTGGAATAGGTAAACATACCTTTTTGCGTTGCTAAAAATTTAAAAATAAACATCTACTAGAGCATTAGCTCTATATAAAAATGAATTCATCTGTTGCTACTGACATTCACTCTCAACGAATATTAATTCTCGATTATGGTTCTCAATATACGCAGTTAATTGCACGACGCGTACGTGAAATTGGTGTCTACTGTGAAATCTTTTCATGGGATGCTGAGACGGCACAAGCTTATGCTCAAAACGTTAGTGGAATTATTCTTTCTGGTGGCCCTGAGTCTGTAACCTCAGAGGATACGCCGCATATTCCTGATTATATTTTTGCTACATCAGTGCCGATCTTAGGTATTTGTTATGGGATGCAGGCACTTGCCAATAAACTGGGTGGTGAGGTGAGTGAAGCAAGTGAGCGAGAATTCGGTTTTGCACAAGTATCGATTGTGCAAAATAATCATTTATTTTCCGACTTGTATGACAATAAGAATCAGCAGGGTCAAGCCTGCCTGGATGTATGGATGTCTCATGGAGACAAAGTTACTAAGTTGCCACAAGGATTTAGCACTATAGCAAGTACTAATAGTGCGCAACATGCTGCGATTGCGGATGAAGATAAAAGAATCTATGGTCTCCAGTTTCACCCTGAGGTCACACATACTAAGAAAGGTAAAGAAATACTTGAAAGATTTTTAAAGGATATATGTCAGTGTAAAGCAAATTGGACGCCTACTAATATTATTGAAGATATTGTGCATAGCGTTCGTGATCAAGTTGGTAGTGAGCATGTTATTTTGGGTTTATCAGGTGGTGTCGATTCATCAGTGGTTGCAGCTTTGCTCCACAAAGCAATCGGTCAACAACTAACATGTATTTTTGTTGATAATGGATTGTTGCGTTTACACGAAGGTGATCAGGTCATGCAAACATTTAGTCAACACATGGGGGTAAAAGTTATTCGTGTTGATGCAGAACATCGTTTTCTTGCCGCATTAAAAAATATTAATGACCCAGAGCAGAAGCGTAAAAAAATTGGCAATTTATTTATTGAAATTTTTGAGGAAGAAGCACGCAAAATCAAAGATGCGCGCTGGCTAGCGCAGGGCACAATATATCCTGATGTTATTGAATCAGCTGCTGCTTCAACAGGAAAGGCACACTTGATTAAGTCGCATCACAATGTTGGTGGTTTGCCTGATGATATGGAATTGTCATTAGTAGAACCATTGCGTGAATTATTTAAGGATGAGGTCAGGAGGCTGGGTGATGAGATGGGTTTACCTTACGAGATGATTCATCGCCACCCATTCCCTGGGCCAGGTTTGGGTGTGCGTATTCTTGGTGAAGTAAAAAAAGAATATGCGGATTTATTACGCCGAGCAGACAATATTTTTATTCAAGAGCTACGTAAGCATGATTTATATGACCAGGTGTCTCAAGCATTTACTGTATTTTTGCCTGTTAAATCAGTGGGTGTGATGGGAGATGGTCGCAAATATCAATATGTAGTTTCTTTGCGTGCTGTTGAAACAATTGATTTTATGACTGCCCGATGGGCACATCTTCCATATGATTTTCTTGATTTAGTTTCGCGAAGAATTATTAATGAAATTGATGGTATTTCCCGGGTTGCCTATGATATTTCTGGCAAACCGCCAGCAACAATTGAATGGGAGTAGCATCTATTCAAACAGATGAACATTGGATGCGGCATGCATTAGCTGCAGCAAAGCAAGCACAACAACTAGACGAAGTTCCAGTGGGTGCTGTTTTAGTGATTGACAATGAACTTGTTGCGAGTGCAAATAATTCACCTATTTCTTTAAATGATCCGACCGCTCATGCAGAGGTATGTGTGTTGCGCAAAGCCGCGCAGCAAATGAATAATTATCGATTACCTGGTTCTACACTGTATGTGACATTAGAACCTTGCATGATGTGTGCGGGGGCAATGCTGCATGCGCGTGTGAATAGATTAGTGTTTGGCGCGTATGATGAAAAAACAGGTGTCGCAGGTGGTTGCTTCAACTGGTTACAAGATCAAAAGCATATGCATAAAGTAATCGTAAGAGGTGGTGTGTTGCAGCAAGAGTGTGCACAATTGCTGCAAAGTTTCTTTAAGAGTAAACGCCAACTAAAGTGAATTACATTACTCTAGGTAAGATGCGTGTAATAGAGTCTTTTAAGCCTTCACTTTCATTGTATTTCCAAACAAGCAAGTCGTAGTAGTTACGAATATTCCTAACATACAGCACTGGCTCATGACCTCTGGCATAACCAAAGCGAGTTTTTTTGTACCACTCTTTTTGAGTAAGCAAAGGTAAAGATTCACGCACATCGGCCCATTGATCTGGGTTACCGCCACGTTTCTGAGTCAATACGCGCGCATCTTCTAAGTGTCCAAATCCTACGTTGTATGCAGCTAATGCCATCCAGGTGCGATCTGGTTCTGCAATACGTTCGGGAATTTTAGCTTTAATCTTAAGTAGATAAGATGCACCACCTTTAGTGCTATCTATTGGATCGGTACGGTTTTCTATACCAAGTTGTTTAGCAGTTCTCTTTGTAAGCATCATTAAACCGCGTACACCTGTAGGTGAGACAGCCTTTGGATTCCATAATGATTCTTGGTAGCTAACTGCCGCTAGGAAACGCCAATCTATATCATGCTCTACTGCGACCTGCTTGAAAATCGGAATTAAATTTTCTAAGCGGGAGTTGATATGCTTTCGAAAAGTATGCGCACCTGCATAATTTAAACCTGGTATATGATTGTAGTGTTTTTCATGTAAGCGTTTGAGAAAACCATTTTCTTTTGACAAAGCTAAAAACTCATTAGCAGCTAACAACACAGAGTTATCTTTGGATTTTGGAAAAACCCAGGCAAGTGACTGTTGTTGGCTAATTTGAAAACCTTTTCGTATCTTAGAGTAAAACCGTCGGTTGAACTGATAATCATTGGAATCGCTAATGATGTATTCAAATTCACCTGCTTCCACTTTTTCTAGCATGGCACTCACATTTAATTCAGGATGAGATTGCCAGCTTAAAAAATCATATTCTTTGTGCAATGCCTCGAGTAGCTCTTCATGACTGCTGCCCTTGATGACATGAATTGTGACACCTTTAAGATCCTCAATCTTGCGTGGCTTTTTATTGCCAGCCTTATAAATCACTAATTGAGTAATTTCTTGGTAGCTGTCTGAAAAATTTACAAACTTTTTACGCGCATCTGTGACTGTAATGCCTGCTGCCGCGAGATTCGCAGCTTGGCCGCCAATAGCCGGAAGAATATTGGCAAATTCATTACTTACTATTACGTTTGGTTTTACACCGAGGTGATTAGCAAATGCCGTTGCAAGCTCATATTCAAAGCCTGTGGGTCCCTCTGGGCCAATGTAGTAAGTCGTAGGTGTGTTGCGCGTGATAATATCGATTTTGCCGTTGAGCTGAATCCTCTCAAGGTCAGTCGTGTATATCTCCTTGCTTTCTGTCAGCAGTATGTGGCTCAAGCCCCAAACCAGTAGGGCGACAGGCAGCAGATTTAAATAGGTACGTGCAAACATAATGATGTATAGGGTAGCGAATTTCCCGACTAATGGTATAAAAATCTATATGAGTTGTTGTGAGATTGATTGCAAGGCTATGAGTAAGACCCTAAATAAGGCAGATTTTGTTCATAAAGTGTGACAAAGCTGGAACATGAAGGTGCAAATTTAATTCCCATATAAAATTAAGGGTTTGAGTAACTATTTGTCATATTTGTTTTATAAATCTCATATAAGGTGCGCGCTGCGTTACTAATTTAAATATTTCAACAATGGAGTAGATGTGGTGACAAAGATTAAGTTATCAATGCTTATGTTGATACTACTAGGACTCACTGGATGTGACCTTATTGATATTGCCTTCAATAGGCCCATGTTAATTGTAGATTTAGATGCTGTAGCAAAAGCCACCGGGCGCCAAGAAGTGATGCAAAAAGAACTAGAATTTGCAAATCTGCGCCTAACAGAACAGCTTAAATTAGTCGCTTCTCAACTCGAGGAAACAGTAGCTGATGAAAAAGATAAGTTAGGCAATTCGCCCTCCAAAGAGCAGCAAAAACAATTAGAGTCACTGGCATTACAGGCGCAGCAGCAATTAGTAAACTCCAAAAATCTTGCTGTTCAGCAATCCACTGAGTTTCGATCAGATCTGATATTACAGTTTCGTAAAGAGGTGGCCGAGATTGCCCAAGAGATTGCCCAAAAAGCCGGAAGTAAGCTTGTATTGGTCTCTAACTATGAAACCTTATGGTTTGATCCGGCTGCTGATATTACTGATGAGGTGATCTCCGTGATGCGCGCGCGAGCTTCTAGCGGCGTTTCTAAACCCGCAGCTGATACCGAAAAAGCTCAAATAAATGATGAGCCTGCCAAGTTAGACTGAATTAGTAGACGCAATAAATCTCAATAAAATAAACGTTAAGCGTAATACATTATAAAGCGTAATGTATTTACTTAGCTTATGGGTACGCTAGAAGTTGTTTATAACTCACTGAATTTATTGATAGTTAGCTGTTGTAATTGCTAGTCATTAGCGTTGTGCAATTTCTTCATATCGCATCCGATGAAGATACGTTCTTGGATGTTTGTCATTAACCCACAACAATTCTAAGTTAATCTTGACTTCAACTAATTATTGACACTCATTAGCAATTGATAGAGGCTAACTAAATAAATCACAACTTAACAAAAAGTTAGACAAGGTAGGAGATAAAGTACTATTATTAATATTAAAACAATGACTTAACTTACTAATCTAATATGAATTTTAGTTTATGGCCGTGAAAAGAGCTTTAAATTCAACAGCATAGTTAAAGTAGTTTGTTAAGTTGATTTTAAATAATGACAACTAGTCACCAAGCTAGAGAACAAATGCATGAGCACACCAACAAGAATAATAAGCCAGCAAACCAAACGAATTATCGAGAGTAAAACTACTGTCGATGTACCTGTTAAGCAGCATAGCCATGCTGTCGCACAACTGTCTAAACCCACATATGAATTGGGTGATTTACTGGTTTCGTATTTAAAACAACTCGATATCGATTATGTTTTTGGCGTGCCCGGAGGTCCAATTGAACCTCTCTATAATGCATTAGCGAGAAGTCATCAACGTGGTGGACCAAGAGCTGTTATTGCACGCCATGAAACAGGTGCCGCATTTATGGCCGATGGCTATGCAAGAAATAGTGGAAAAATTGGTGTGTGCTGTGGAACGGTGGGTCCAGGGACTACAAATTTGATTACCGGAGTTGCGTCAGCACATGATAATCACACTCCACTATTAGTAGTTACTGCGCAAACATCGCTTACTAATTTCGGTAAAGGAGCAACCCAGGAGTCAGCTGATACTGGTATTAATACAGTTGCTATGTTTTCGCACTGTACTCATTACAGTAGCTTAGTATCTCATGTAGATCAGTTCGAACAGAAACTCGTATCCGCTGTAACTGCTGCAACCAAAGCACCTTATGGTCCCGCACATTTAAGTATTCCTCTAGATGTAATGCGATCTCAATCTGGAGTGAGTCGCCCTAGTTATGATTTAACTAAGCTGATCTGGCAGTCGGAGCTGGTGGATAATGAAAATATATCTGCACTAGTAAAAGCGATGTCTATTAGCCGAAAAATAGTCTTTCTAATAGGTGAAGGTGCGGCGGCGGCAATAGATAATATCCTTACAATTGCCTTGATGTTAGATGCAAATATTGTGACTACACCACATGGTAAAGGCTTGATTAGTCCATATCACCCTCAATTTTGTGGTGTGATAGGTTTTTGTGGTCATAAAAGCGCTATGAATCTTATCAATAGTGATGAGGTTGATTTAGTTGTCGCCATAGGTACTTCGCTTCAAGAAACTGCAACCAATGCATGGACAGTTGTTCAGTCAATTGGCAGTAAAATGATACATGTAGATGAGTCAGAAGCTAATTTGATGCGTTCACCAAAGGCGCAATTGCATGTGCAAGGAAGTATTAACAAAACATTTATACAGGTTCTTGAAAAGCTGCGTGTCTCACCAATTGCAAAGCAATTCGAAAATGTAAAAAAATGGAAACCTATCGATTTTTCATTATTTAAGAATAATGAAGATGCTCCTCATTTAAGAATAGAACAAGATGAACTGGAAAAAACATGGAGTAATGACTCTCCTATCAAGCCGCAGCGTCTGATGAATCTTTTACCAAAATTGTTGCCAGCCGGAACACGCTACTTAT
>JANQKJ010000166.1 GCA_028281205.1 Gammaproteobacteria bacterium | reverse complement strand
GTGTTGCGTCGCCACCATACCGGGGACAACTTCAAGCACTTCACCTGAACGCAGCATGGGTCTGACCGACAGTTCTTCTTGAGAAACACGTCCTTCAGAAGCTGATATAGCTTCACCAACGAGGTTAACCTGGCGGCCAAACACGGTAATCTCTTCAAAAGTACTATGGGCTATCGCTTCATAGCTGGATGTAGCGGCTAGACAAACGGACAGGTTAAAAAACAGTTTATTCATAACAGATTTGTTACCGTTAAGTGAAATTTTTTTTCTCATCTTTTAATGCTTCTTAATTTGCGGTAGCTTGAAAACAGATGCTGGATAATATTTTTGGATTGTACGCATGAAAGAGTGATAAAATACAGTAAAATCAATAAATTAAGATAATTTCACCATTTTATACTAGGATAAGATAAAAACCGATTGTTAGTCGGTTTCTCGATACGCGATGATTAAGCGACGTTCCTCCACTACTATCATGCCCAACGCTGTTGGTGAATTAGAATTACTGGTTTTGAGTGTTCTTTGGCGCATTTCACACGGTGATGTGAAAACAGTTTGTAAAGAATTGCCGAGTACTAAGGCACCGACACTAAACACAGTCCAATCCACGCTGGAACGTCTCTACAAAAAAAAGCTGGTAACACGACAAAAGCACCGCCATGCTTTTATTTATCAGGCTAAGGTTTCACGTTCAGAGCTCATGGGTAAACTGCTAGGTGACGTACTTGACATTTTGCATGATGGGCAGATGGAAACCATTTTAAGCAGTTTTGTTAGCGTTGCCGCCAATTTAGATGATGATGCGCTAGATAGACTAGAGGAACTTATTGCCCAAAAAAAATTAGCGACCCAAGAGGAATATCAAGATGACTGACATGGGGGCATTTGCCTTGATCGCACTGCTGGTTTGGTGTGCTTTTTTATTGTTATTTACTGTTACCTATCGATTGGTGCGGTCGTTCTTTTTTCGAGTTATTCCAGAACATGGATGTATACTCCTGTTATGTTGGTGGTCTGCTCCACTTATTTTAAGTTTTTTTAGCAGTCTGCTTATGTACCTACCTATTTTAGATCATGTAACCGTTGCCCCCCACTGTCATACTAACATGTCATGTGAAAGCCATATGCCGGTTACTAACGGTAAGGCATTGGCATGGTTTGGCATAGGATTACTAGCTGCCTTAGGTGCAACAGTCATATATCAACTAATCAACTATTTGAAAACTGTAAAACGCTTAACCCAACAACTACATGTTTTGGGCAAAAAATCTGAAAATGAAAAAGCATCTATTTACCAGCTCGATAATGCTCATCCTCTAGTCTTCACTTTAGGTCTATGGCACCCTAAGATATACATGACGACAGCTTTGCGAAGACAATGTACAGCTGAAGAAATAAATATTATTATTGAACACGAATGTGCACATCGAGATCGACGCGACAATTTGAGGTTATTGTTGGGACGACTATTGACACTACTGATACCTCAGCAGTTTTCGAAGCAGATCTTGAATGACTTACATATATTAACTGAACAAGCATGTGATCGGGCGGCCGCGACAAAGTATTCTAACCTATGTGTTGCTCAAGCACTTATTAAAGTTACCAAACTTGTAAAGGAATCGCCCCCAACAGTCTTCAGTGCTTTAGCTTTTGCAAATAATGCTGTGGAGTTAAGAATACGTTTATTACTTAAAGACACCTCGCTCTATCAGCTCGACTCATTCCAGTGGGGAATGGGGGCTATTGTTTTTACTATAATGATGCTACTACTGATCAGTCCACTACATTTTCTAACAGAATGGACCTTTCAATAATAACCTTGGCTTACCGTAAGCTTCCGGCACCAACGAACTAGGTAAAGATCAGGCCTTTGTGACAGCGTGTTAGTCAGATATTAGCTGTCGAATAACTGGAAAGTACCAGACAGATTTGTATTGAATATTAATATAATCACTGTATATTGATAGCGTAAATGACTTTTTTTATAAGCACTATTTCATCTATTGCGTTCAGCTATAGATTTTTATTCTCGTAATCCGACAAGCTTATATTGAAATGCGGGATTACTTCTCTCCATGCTAAGCCATAGAAGTTAAACTTATTAACTCTACATTTATCATGCCTAGATAAATCTACCATTTATCTAGGTTATTGATTTAACGTAAAAATATTATTAGATGGCAAATTTAGCCTAGCCAACTTTATTAACATAAGATAATTGATAATTTCTTGGTCACTTCTCTTATAAGTCCTTATACTTAATGTTAAATGCGTCAAGTATTTTGTATTTAATATTTTTCAATTCACAAATTTATCGAGTAGTGATTCCCGATGTTAGTAAAAATTGCCTGTACATGTATCTGTATTCTTATGTTTCTCAGCGGATGTGACAGTAGTAGCTCATCTGATGACACTCCTATTAATAATGACTCATCAGTGAATGACAACACTGATTCAACTGATGAGACACGACCGCCGGCAGACGCCGCCGTCATAACGACATCAGGCAAGACAATCCTAGATTCTCTTGGCGAACCACTAAAAGTTAGAGGCGTTAATCTCCAATACGGTGATAATCCAGGAACTCGGCTCAGTAGCATTGCTCCTATTAAGGAAGTTGGCGCTAATTTAGTACGCTTACAGTTGCGTAAAGACACCACTGCTGGCCAGTTACGCGCGGCGCTCGATGCAATAGTAGAACAAAGCATGGTCGCAATGGTGATGTTGTGGGAAGTAGAAGGT
>JANQKJ010000157.1 GCA_028281205.1 Gammaproteobacteria bacterium | reverse complement strand
ACTGCTGCTGTTTCCGCTGCCGTTGGAATACCGGCGAGCCCGGTGCGGGTGGCAAACATGCCTTCATGCACACAGCCATTAGCCGCCAGATCGTGATCTATGGGGTGATAAAATAACGTTAGATCCTGACTTGAAGCGTATTCCATAGCACGACGTAATACTAAGTTGTTGGCCATGGGGTTTAGTACATTACTGACACCGACAACGCCTGCTTCTTTCAGTGCCGCCATTTCACTTAGCATACTTCCCTGTAATTGCGTAGTAAGGGCACCAATAACATAAACGTGGCAATGGCCGGCTGCGTGAGCACGTTGTTGAATTAATTCAACTTCAGCGGGCGTATCTATGGTCGGTTCTGTATCAGGTAAGCATACTACAGAAGTAATGCCGCCACTGATCGCCGCATAGGTTTCGCTGGCAATCGTTGCTTTGTGTTCTTGACCTGGCTCACGTAAACGTGTGGCAATATCGACGATACCAGGAAATAAATATTTACCCTTGGCATCGATTGTTTGGTCGGCTTGCCAACTATCAGGCGCATGCTCTATGGCTGCGATAGTATGTTGTTCGACATATAAGCTAGCAACCTTGTTGAATTGATTGGCTGGATCAACAATATGTGCGTTGTTTATTTCAATTCTCATCAACTATTACCTGCTAGCATCGACATAATAGCCATTCTCACTGCAATACCGTATGACACTTGTTCAAGGATCACAGACTGTTTGCCATCAGCAACTTCAGAACTGATTTCCACACCACGATTAATTGGTCCTGGGTGCATTACGATAGCGTCCTTGGCAGCTAACGCCAGACGTTCTTGGGTTAGGCCAAATAAGTGAAAGTACTCATGCTCACTGGGTAGTAATGCCCCTAGCATGCGTTCTTTCTGCAAGCGCAACATAATAATTACATCAACATCTTTTAAGCCGGCCTCAATTTGATGGAATACTTTAACGCCCAAGTTCTCAATACGTGCCGGTAATAATGTACGCGGCGCAATTACGCGAATTTCATTGGCGCCTAAAGTACGTAATGCGTGGATCTGTGAGCGTGCCACGCGAGAATGCAATAAATCTCCTACAATCGCGACTTTTAGATGCTCAAAATTCTGTTTTGCTTTGCGAATGGTGTACATGTCTAGCATAGCCTGGGTGGGGTGAGCATGACGCCCATCCCCAGCATTGATCACACTGATGTGTGGCGAAATATGTCGCGATAAGAATTCTGCTGCACCACTATCTTGGTGGCGAATAATAAACATATCGACATGCATTGCTTCAAGATTGCGCAATGTGTCGAGTAAGCTTTCGCCTTTGACTGTGGCTGAAGCATTGATGTTGATATTCAAAATATCTGCTGACAGGCGTTTGGCAGCCAGTTCGAATGTGCTGCGTGTACGTGTGCTGGCCTCAAAGAATAAATTAACGATGGTTTTGCCACGTAATAAGGGGACTTTTTTTACTGTCCTGCCATCAACATTGGTGAATGATTCGGCAGTATCTAGAATATTAGTCAACTGATCTTTAGTAAGTGATTCAGTTGTTAGAAAATGTTGCATTCGGTTCTAGTCGTGGTGATATCTACGTTTTAGCCGTAATAATTTCTAGTTTGAGTGGTGTGGGGCCAGTTAGTTTTACATGTTGTTGTGGGGGTAGGTCAATTCTTTTGCCGGTGACTTTGGCATCGATAGGTAACTCGCGTCCACCACGATCAACAAGCACGACTAAATGTACACTGGCTGGACGTCCATAATCGAATAGCTCATTCATGGCGGCACGGATAGTTCGCCCTGTGTGTAAAACATCGTCGACTAAAATGACATGCTCATTGGTAATATCCAATGGAATACTAGAAGGTTTAACTTCGGGGTTGAGTCCAAGCCGGCTGAAGTCGTCGCGGTAGAAAGAAATATCCAACACACCGATAGGTTTGCTCAAAGCCAAAGCTTGATGTAAATGTTCTGCTACCCAAATGCCTCCGGTACGGATACCCACTATGAGTGGTTGAGGATCATCTAATGATAAGAGCAATGACTGCGTTTGTTGGGTTAAGCTGCTAAGCAGTTCATCAACATTAATGTTCATAGCGTTAGGTTAACATCCATCCATGATTGCAACAAAAGTGCTGCGGCAAGTTGATCGATGTCTTTTTTATCAATTTTGCCTTTTGTTTGACTGCGTTTAGCTTTAAGTTGTTGGTAAGCCTCATCAGAAGTCAGTGTCTCATCGTGAGTGGTCACAGGTAAATCGCTTATTTGGGATAGCTCGCGACAAAAACGCATGATTTTCTTGCGTAAAAGCTTGTTTTCATCGCTATCGTCAGGGATGCCAACAATAATTCCGTTAGGCTGCCATTCGCTTAGAAGTTTTTTTATTTCTATCCAGTTTGTTTGCTTGTGCATGCTGGTGATAGTTTTAAGTGGGCTTGCTGTGCGGGTAATGCTTTGGCCAACTGCAACACCAGTGCGATTTTCTCCATAATCAAAGGCAATATAAGTTTGATTTGAACGCTTTTGTTCAGGCATGTCCTGGTTGGCTGCTCATTAAATTCAAATCGATACCTAATAGATTGCCTGCAGCTAACCATTGCTGATCAGCAGGTGTGGAGAATACTAAATCTTGCTGGTAATTGATGGTTAGCCAAGAGTTAGTGGATATCTCAGTTTCTAGCTGGCCAGGCGACCAGCCTGCGTAACCCAACACAATAAGTTTATTGTTAGGGCCTACTCCGTTGGCTATGTCATCAAGGATGTCGGCTGATGAGGTAAGAAAAAGGTTGTCCGCAACTTGAATAGTTGATTCATATTCGGCGTGGCTATCATGCAAAATAAAGCCATGGTCGTTATCAACGGGTCCACCAGAATGAATACGAATAGACGCAAGTGATTCGTCTTCAGCTTCAGATGCCTGCATATTAAGTAATTCAAAAATATTCAGTTGGGTAGGCTGATTAAGAATAATACCCATGGCACCTTGATCAGATGAATGATCACAAATTAGAGTTAGAGTTTTAGAAAAATTTGGATCATAAAGCGTCGGCATAGCGATAAGTATTTGCGCGCGTAATGATGAGTTTGATGTGGACACGACTATTGAGTAGTAAAATTATCACTATGGTAAACCCAAGTGCGCGTAATCATAAGCTGTTCATATTCTTCACGCATTTCAGGTGGGAATTGCCTAAAAGGAGCCGCTAGCTTAATTACTTTCATAGCTGACTCATCTAATAGTTTTTGACCAGACTCTTGTTGCAATATAGATGAAATTACCCTGCCATCATGGTTGACTAATACACTTAATATTAGAGTGCCAGATAACTTTCGACGCTTGGCTTGATCTGGGTAATTAATATTACCAACAATCTCAACTTTTTGTACCCAGTCTTTTATATATTTTGCCTCTACAGATGATTTTGCGCTTAGTGTATCAATGTGATTGATGCGCGGACGTTTTGCATAGAGTTGTTTTTCTCTACTTAACTCTGATACTAGCTGGGCAACATTTTGTTGGTTTTTGCGTAATTCGGTTTGATCTATAGTAAGCTCTTGTTCTGGTGTGACATCATGTGAAAGTTTTTCATTGTCTGGGTCGATCTCATGCAGCAGCATTTGCTTTTCAGTAACTCGGGTAGTGTTTTTCTGACTGGCCTTAGAGTTATCTTGTTGGTTGCCTTGAAAAGATTGATTAGTTACTGAGGGTGATGTGGGTCTGGCATCAAAGTCGACACTTCCACTTTGAACTTGATTGTGTTCAGCAATGACTTTTGCGTCATCCGGGGTATCAATATTTTGAGTCTTGGTAAGGATAACTTCAATAGTTGAGGGTGCCGCATTATGGCTTTTGATTAGTTCAAAACCTACACCTAAAATTATCAATGCATGCACTGCTAATGCGAGAAGAAACGTAAAACTGATTCTGTCATTAGAAGAGACTTTAGGTGTGGCGATAGCTGTCGTCATATGCGAATGAATATATGATTACAAATTTGTGTTAAGTCAGAGCACTCTCTATATGGTCGAATAATGAGGCGCAAATATTCAGATCAAATTGCGCGTCAAGTTCACGAATACATGTTGGGCTTGTAATGTTAATTTCAGTCAAATAACTACCAATCACATCTATCCCTGCGAATATTATTCCATTTTCAACTAAACTTGTTTTAATTTCTGTGCAAATCTGCCGGTCTTGTTCACTTAACGGTACTCCATGGCCTTGACCGCCTGCTGCCAGATTGCCGCGAAATTCACCTTTTACAGGTACGCGCGCGAGTGCATAGGGAACCGGTTCGCCATTGATGAGTAAAATCCGTTTATCGCCCTCGCTAATTTCAGGGATAAAACGTTGTGCCATGATGGTTTTAGTGCCTTTTAAAGTGATCTGATCTATGATCGAGTGACGATTATTATCTTCCGGTGTGATTCTGAATATCGACTCGCCTCCCATGGCATCCATGGGTTTGACGACTACATCCTGATGTTTGCAAATAAAGTTATATATTTGTTCTCGATCGTTAGTTACTAATGAAGGTGTACAGCATTGTGGGAAATTCATAATAGAAAATTTTTCATTCATGCCGCGCAACGATTGTGGATTGTTGACTATACATACTCCCTGCGATTGAGCGAGTTCCAAGGCGTAAGTGATGTAGATGTATTCCATGTTAAAGGGTGGATCTTTACGCATTAGAATGACGTCTAATTGTGTGATGTCTGTCTCAGTATAAGTGCCAAGCTGAAACCAATTTTCTGACTGATCTTTGACAGATAGCGATGCAGTCTGGGCAAACGGCCTTCCATCCAGAACATATAAGCTACCAGGCCGAATGTAGTAGATACTCCAGAATCTGCGCTGGGCCTCTAATAGCATCGCAAATGTGCTGTCTTTGTAGGCATGGATGGACTCAATTGGATCCATGATTACTGCAATTTTTACGGTCATTCCGTGATCCTCTATCTGGCATATTTGCCGTTATATCGGCTGAGATTGTTCTAGGACTACCTTGATTTCGTCCGGTTCAGTACCGTGTGCATATAAAGAAAGAGATAAAATCTTCGTTTGCATCACGGCCAGTGTTTTGGCTGTTTAAATATAAACGATTTGGGCTGCAGGATAACAGCTCTGGAGAATGAAATTGGGAGCACAAAATATCGAAAACAGTTCCGCACCAGAACTGATTGAATCAAATCCAGTTGATTTGTCATCGTTAAAAGTCATGATTATTGATGATAGTAAGACTATACGTAAATCAGCTGAGACATTATTGAGTAAAGAAGGGTGTGAAGTATTAACTGCAGAAGATGGTTTTGAAGCACTATCGATTATTGCAGTGAATAAGCCGGATGTTATTTTTGTTGACATTATGATGCCAAGACTGGATGGCTATCAGACATGTACATTAATAAAAAATAATCGTCAGTTTAGGGATACGCCTGTGATTATGCTGACAAGTAAAGACAGCATATTTGATAAAGCCAGAGGGCGTATTGTTGGTTCTGAAGAGTATCTAACTAAGCCATTCACACGCGATGATTTGCTACAGGCAGTGAGTCGTCACTCCAGCAGTGATTAGGGTGAAAAAGAATTAACGAGATTAAATAATGGCACATATATTAATAGTTGATGACTCCCCTACTGAAAGACACTTTCTTAAAACAGTATTGGTAGAAAACGGTTATAAAATCAGTCTTGCTGAAAATGGTGAGCAAGGCATTGAAATGGCAAAGTCAATCCATCCTGATTTGATATTAATGGATGTGGTTATGCCGGGTATGAATGGATTTCAGGCCACGCGGTTTTTAACAAAAGCACCTGAAACTGCAGATATACCTGTATTGATGGTTAGTACTAAGAGTGATCAGACTGATCAGGTTTGGGCTACACGCCAGGGTGCTAAAGCATATATTACTAAACCGGTAGATGGTGATTCTCTATTAGAGTCAGTTGAACATTACCTGAATTAATAGATATGACTGCGTTCCATTACTTAAACGAGCTGGATAAAAGATTCTCAGGAGAGTCAGGTTCGGTATTAGTAAATAGTCATTCAACTATGAGAACGTTGCATTTCAGAGTGGGTCGTTATGATTTGTTGTTGCCTCTGGATACCAGTACCGAAGTAATTTCGCACTTAAGCTACTCGCCAATTCCAATTTCAAGGTCATGGATATTAGGGATAGCAAGTCGGCGCGGGCAATTGTTGACGTTAATTGACCTAAAGAATTTTTTGTTTAATTCGGATCCGATAAAAAAAATTGGCAATCGTCGAGTAGTAGCGAGCAAGGTAGGAAACATGTTTTTAGGTTTTGTTGTTGATCATGCCGTGGGCTTGATGAATCTACAGCAAGAAGCATTTGAGGATAGCTATCCAGAGCACTGGGACAGTAACCTGGTGGATTATTTATCTGCTATTTACAAACAAGATGAAATGTATTTTGGCATATGCGATTTTCAGAAAATGCTCAACGACGAACGTTTTATAGAAGGACAAAAAAGTTACAACTAAAAGTAAAGGTTGAGTAAAAAGATTATTGTTTACGAAATATTTAATAGAACGGAAGCTTACTTGCAAGGCAAGAGGTCTGGAGGTTAAGGATGGCGGTACCAAAGATAATTACACATAACTCGATGGATAAGAAAGATCGAACAACGTTTTATATGTTGATTGCGCTTTCGGTAGGAGTTGTGTGCGCGCTTGCCATGTTATGCATGATGGTGTTCATGCCAGCAATGTTTATGGATGCGCAACGTATTATGGTGGCTGGTGGTACGTTTATAGCCGGTTTATCAGTAATGGCTCTGTTAGTCATGTTCAGTTGGCGCTGGAGTACACGCGTAAAGAAACAACTGCATGCTATTGATGAACAAAACAAGCGTAACCAACAGGCAATTCTATTATTGCTTGATGAGATGACTAACCTTGCGGAAGGTGATCTGACAGTACATACAACTGTGACCGAAGATATTACTGGCGCCATTGCGGACTCGGTCAACTACTCTATTGATGCGCTACGTAACTTGGTAACTACAATTAACCGCACAGCGGTACAAGTTTCACATGCTGCGGTTCAAACACAAGATATTACACGTCAGTTGACTGATTCCAGTCACACGCAGTCGCGAGAGATTACTAACGCAACTTCAGCGATTACGGAAATGGCGACCTCAATTCAGCATGTTTCTAAGAATGCTAATACTTCTGCAGAAGTGGCACAAAAATCTGTGGACATTGCACACAAAGGTGCGCAGACAGTGAGTCGTACCATTGATGGTATGGATACCATTCGCGAACAGATCCAAGAAACATCCAAGAGAATTAAACGCTTGGGTGAGAGCTCACAAGAAATTGGAAATATAGTTGGCCTGATTGATGAAATTGCTGATCAAACCAATATTCTCGCTTTGAATGCTGCGATTCAGGCATCAAGTGCGGGCGAGGCAGGGCGTGGTTTTGCAGTGGTTGCTGACGAGGTACAGAGACTTGCTGAACGTGCGGGTAATGCAACTAAGCAAATTGAAGCACTGGTAAAAACTATTCAAGGTGACATTAACGAAGCAGTTGACTCAATGGAACAAAGTACAACTAACGTGGTTAATGGTGCACGGCTTGCTGAGGATGCGGGTGAAGCACTAGCAGAGATTGAATCTGTATCAGCTAATTTGAGTGGCCTTATTCAAAATATTTCAACCGCAGCAACAAAACAGTCTCAGGCTTCAGCAAATGCTGCAGCGACCATGAATGTGATTCAAGAAATTACTGAGCAGACATCAACAAGTGCAACACGAACCGCAAATTCGGTAAGTGAATTGACTGTTCTATCAAATGGACTCAAGAAATCAGTAGCTGGATTTAAGTTGCCAGAAAGTGAAACAGCTGTAGCCAATCGCGCTGAAATGGTTGAATCAATGCCTGCGCAGCAAATGGCATCTTAAGGTCGTCTAAAGTAAGTAAAAATAAGAAGGTTTAGTATGCGCAGAGTCTTACAAGCATTGGAGCAAAGAGCAATCACTGCGACCAAAGCAGAAGTTGATCTATTGATTTCTGATGCCAGCATTTCTATACAAGCGTATATAGAAGATAACGCCAATCTTACTGACTTAAAACGTTCAATCACTGAATTGAATAAAGCCTCTAGCACATTACAAATGATGCAAATTCATGGTGGCGTGTTATTGGTAGATGAAACAGTAAAAGTTATTCAAATGCTGGTAGATGGAACTGCTGCACGCGTGGAAGAGGCGCAAGATGTGGTATCCAGAGCAATCATTCGCTTGAGTGAGTATCTAGCGCATGTGGAGGCGGGTAATAAGGATGTGCCTTTGGCGTTAATGCCGTTGTTGAATGATTTGCGTGCATCAAGAGAGGCGGCATTACTTTCAGAAAATGTTTTATTTTTTCCAAATATAGATGGTGTTAATGCGCCTGAAATGGTTGTTCAGGCCAATGAGAAAGCGGATGAATCATGGCTGCGCTTAATAAGAAGTAATTTCCAGAAGACTTTATTAGCCTGTGTTAGTGGTAAAGATATTCCAACGGCAGCAGCTCAGTTATGTAAATTATCGATTCGTTTACAACGTACAAGTAAAACAGAAGCAGGCCAGAAATTGTGGTGGTTGGCGAGTGCGCTAGCGCAAGCGGTAGCGATTAATGCGTTACCATTTAATGCCAGTATCGCTTCTTTATTTAACGCCTTAGATAAGCAAATTAAATCATTAATTGAGCTTGGAGAAGAAGAATTCTGCAAGCGCTGTGATGAAAGTATTGTTAAAAATATCCTTTACTATATTGCCATAGCAGACAATCGTGGTCGCATAGTTAGTCAAGTTAAGCACCTTTATAAGCTCAATGAGCAGATTCCGCAGCAGCAAGAGATGGATGAACTGCGGCAGCAAATTAGTGCGCCTTCAAGTGAGGTGTTGATTACAGTATCCAAAGCATTACTAGAAGATCTCGCGTCAGCAAAGGATTGCATCGAGCTGTTTATCCATAGTGATCTGCAAGAGCAAAAACATATTGAGCGTTTGTACTCAGGCTTGCAAAGAATTAGTGATACTTTGTCTATGATAGGGATAGAAGAGTATAAGAGTAAGGCCGAGCATCAAATTCATGAAGTTGAGCTATTAAAGACTGGCGATCAAAGTGATGTTGAGCTTGTACTGCTCGGAGTTTCTGAAGTAATACTCGAGATTGAGACATGTATTAATAACTTTATTGAGTATCGAATTAATTTTCAGGAATCTATTAAAGAAGCAGAAAAAGATAGTTCTAGATTTACTAATAGCCAATATGATAACGAGCATAAAGCAGCATTCAGTGTCACAGTGTCTGAAGTTTTACTACGTATTGAACAAACTAAAGAATTACTTACTGATGTTGTACATATTGCATTCGAGGAAGAGAAAGTTCAGAAATGTGTGCAGAATTTTAGAGAAATTGGTGGTGTTATTAGTGTTATTGATCTTACTGCGCCAGTAGATTTAATCGAAGGGATTGCAAATTACATTTCTTCAGACCAATTCAAACAAGATGCTAGTGATGAAAGTGATGCGTTAAAAGATCTAGCTGATTGTGTTGTGGGTCTACAATGTTATTTTGAACAACTTGAGTCACGCGTCCCTTACGCAGAGCAAATTCTTGAACATTGTGAAGTGGCATTAGAGAGGATTACACAGCCTACCGCAATCGAAGGAATTGTTGAAAGCAACCAGGTAGAAAATGATCTTGAATCTAATGTCGACCTGGATTTTGACATGACAATGATGTCTTCTGGTGAGGAGTTGTCATTGGAAATAGCGTTACCAGACGAGCAGACTGAAGCAGATCAGCAAGCAGATAGTTTTGATGATATTAATTCGTTGCCGGATCTAAATGAACTGACTGATCAACAAGCTGATGAGGAAGTAAACAAAGAGTCTGACAACGAGCTGGAGATTGATCCGTCATTAGATATTGAATTGCAGCCTGAGAGTCAAGATGCAGTTTTGTCAAATGATAGTGCAGCTGAACAATCTTCTGAGTCTATACAAGCGAATCTAGAAAAATCTGAGTTTGCTGTGTTGACTGGAGAGGCTGATCCAATACTTGTTGAGACATTTATAGAAGAGGCTGAACAAGTAGTCGTTGATATAAGAAAATATTGGAATGCATGGTTGGACGATCAGAAAGATTGGGAAAGTTTTGCCATCATGCGTCGTGGGTACCATACATTAAAGGGTAGTGGAAGATTTGTCGGTGCTGAGCTGCTATCAGAGTTTGGCTGGCAGCTTGAGAATTTATGCAACAAATGTTTGGGTAAGAAAGAGCCTGTATCTGAATTAAGGCAACAGTTATTACAGCAGGGTGCTGACAGTGCTTCTGCCTTAGTACAACAATTAAAAAATCCTACTCAGCCAAATGGTATCGATGTAGAAGATCTAATTCAGCAAATTAAAGCTACCGCGGCTGATATTGAAAACGTTGCCACGCCTACGCCATTAAATAAAGACAAGTCAGATGAGGCAAAAAAAGTAATTCAAGAAAAGAAAGACCCTAAAACATCTGGTCATAGTGAGTCACTGCAGGACGAGTTAACAGGCATTTTTACTGTTGAGGCAACGCAGCATATTAAAGCAATGCGTGAAGCGATAGGTGAGGATACAAAACAAATCACTGAGTTTCGTATCAATGATGATTTATTGCGCATAGTACATACTATGCGTGGTAGTGCGCGCACCGCGGGTATAAAGCATATTTCAAATTTATGTCAACCACTGGAAGAAATTATTGAACTGGCAATTAAGCATGAAATTGCATTTGCTGAGGAGCAGAAAAAATTAGTCCAGTCGTGCGTTAAACAAATTGAAGCAGATTTGGCAAAAATTGAAAACTCTGAACCATTGGATGAACACGATACAAAGCTTGCTGAGCAATTA
>JANQKJ010000149.1 GCA_028281205.1 Gammaproteobacteria bacterium | reverse complement strand
CATAACGAAGCAGTTAATATTGAAAAAGTCGTCAAGGACTTTCAGGCGAGCTTGCCTGATGCGGTTATCTTTGTTTATGACAATAATTCCGATGACGATACTATGGCAGTGGCTAAAAAGGCTGGTGCTGTTGTTAGGCAAGAAACATTACAGGGCAAGGGTAATGTAGTTCGACGCATGTTTTCAGATGTTGAGGCTGATATTTATGTGCTTGTCGATGGCGACGATACTTATGACGCCGCCAGTGCGCCTGCGTTGGTTCAGTGTTTTGTCGAGAATAACTTGGATATGGTTAATGGTTCTCGAGTGTCTGATAGCGAGCTGGCTTATCGGCCAGGCCATCGGTTTGGTAATATCCTGTTGACTCGTTTAGCAGGTAGTATTTTTGGCAACAGGATATCCGATATGCTGTCTGGCTATCGAGTTTTTTCTCGTAGATTTGTCAAATCTTTCCCTGCGCTGTCATCTGGTTTTGAAATTGAAACAGAGTTTACTGTGCATGCCTTAGAATTAAATATGCCGATTGCCGAAATTGCTACACCCTATAAAGAACGTGGTGAGGGTTCAGAAAGTAAATTACGGACCATTCATGATGGTGTTCGCATATTAAAAACTATCATGTTTTTAGTAAAAGAAGAGCGACCATTACAGTTTTTCTTCGCACTATTTTGCGTATTTTTCTTATCATCGATTTTCTTGGCTACGCCTATTTTACTAGAGTATTTGGATACCGGGCTGGTGCCTAGATTCCCTACAGCCATTCTATCTACCGGTTTGATGCTGTTAGCGTTTTTAAATTTAAGTGTCGGGCTGATTTTAGATACGGTTACCCATGGTAGACGTGAAATGAAACGCATTGCCTATTTGAATGTTCCAATACGCTGGTGAGTTTTATTGAACTTGTGGAAGTTTATTCAAAATAGGCGTTTTTTCCTATTTGCCGTTGCTGGAGTGGTTGCGTTTTTTGTTGATCTTTTCGCATTAATCATATCACGTGAAGTCTTAGGCTTAGGTTTATATGCAGGCAGATTTATCTCCTATCTCGCTGCTGCGACCTGTGCTTGGTATATCAATCGAACCGTTACGTTTAAGCAAGTTTCGTCAAATGATTCCATTGTAATGCAGTGGTGGAAATACTTGTGGGCTAACAGTGTTGGTGGCGTGCTTAACTACTTGGTTTATGCGTTGCTTGTATACAGTTTTGGCGACCACATCATTGTCTATAGTTTAGCTGTTGGTGCGGGTTCGTTAAGTGGTCTTGTTGTCAACTATACACTATCTAAAATGTTCGTTTTTAAGAACAGATCTCCCAATGCTGAATAACAACTATCGGCATTCATAGTTCGTAATATTGCTAATCCCATTCTCACATAAGCTTCACAAATAATAACGTTTTTGTGACGTGTGAAACTTTATATGTTGTGCCGCGACTAACGCCATACCCTGGCCGGGATAAACTCGTGTTAATTGCTTCTTAAAAGGAAAAGGATTCAATATTATGAAATTAAATAGTTTAGCCTTTGCAATCGGTGCTTCTGCTTTTATTTCTACACACTCTACCACTACGGTCGCGCAACATAATTACAGTTACTATCATCATGGCTATGGCCATTACGAATCTGAGTTAGATACACTGTTTGAAGGCGCAGTTTACGCGATGTCTAATGATTTAATTGCAAACACTATTGTCGCTTATGGGCGCAAGGATGATGGCACTTTAGAATTTATTGGTAATTTTAGTACCGGCGGCAAAGGGGCCGCTTTTGATGGGGGTGAAGGTCTTGACCCATTAATATCAGCTTACTCTGTGCTACTAACTGATGACCGTGAGCATGTGATTGCGGTCAATGCCGGCAGTAATTCGATCAGTGTATTTCATATCAATGATGATTTTTCACTGACGTTGACAGATCAACGGAAAGTACATGGTGTTGGTCCAAATAGCATTGCCTATCATAACGGTTTGCTTTATGTATCCAGTATCGATAGCGACGGTAAATTTATTGGAGAACCTGACCAAGAGGGTAATCTCACCGGCTTCCGACTGACTGAAAGAGGTAGACTCAAGCCCCTGAAAAACTCTGTGCGCTTGCTGGGTAACCGCCCGTCAGCTATTCAGTTTTCTCCTGATGGCCGGTTTTTAGTGGCATCATCAATCAATGCAGGCTCTGCAGCCTTGGCTAGCGGCAGCAACGATGAGATTGTGGTTTATGAAGTGCGTCGCAATGGCCGCCTGAGTCGTAATCCCATTAGTGCAGCGACGTCAACAGCGTTAAATAATGCTGAAGGTCGCAACCTTCCCAGTGCCATAGGCTTTGAGATTGTGCAAGACAATGGTAAGCAATACATTGTTGTCACGGAAGCACGTGAGTTTCAAGCAGATGGCACGCCACCAGCTTTTTCAGCGTTGCAGACAGGTTCTGTGTCAACATGGGAGCTGGGTCGTTTTGGTGAGCTGACACCAATTAATTTAGATGTGATGACGGGCTCTAATCTGTCCGATGGTGAGCGTACCGCGTGTTGGATTGAATTTTCCCATGACGAGAGTATATTTTGGGTGAGCAATGCGCTGGAATCAACCTTGTCCACTTACTCATTTGCAGATGGCAAGATAGAATTGTTAGAGCGTACCGCAGCGGCGGGCTCTGCGCCTAGTAATGAAAATCCTTTTGGTACATCTGATGGTTGGATTGATCTATGGGTGAGTGATGATGGCGAGTACCTTTATCAACTCTTTGGACTTGGCGGCACTATCGGCGTGTTTAAAGTGAACGATGACGGACTTGAACAGATTCAGGCAGTTTCAGCTGGTTTGCCTGAGATCAATACTCAGGGTATCGTTGCTTTCTAACCGGCTGCTAAACAAGGCATTAAGCGGTAAAGAGCGGGGAATAGAGAGTAAAAAAAGGAGCAGTCATTACCTGCTCCTTTCATGTATTAACAACATAGTATCTACAACGTAGAATTAACAACGTGTATTAATAACCTATACCCATTAAACATCAAGAGAAAGCGAGACTGAGTTAAATCGGGCTGGAGTTGAACAGGCTTAGTTAAATGACCAATAGCTGTTACCACGAAATGTTAGCTAAACCCATCGTTGTCTCTCTCGTCTGTAAATCGTCAATGTGGTACGGCACTTATTCTTGTCACACTACTAACTTCATTTCTTAGTGATATGTACATTCTGTTCTAATCGTATGATCTTGATTGATTCTTATAATCTTATTAAGTATCTCGCTGCTTTTTTATAATGGTGTAAGAGGATGATTTTATTTGATATGAATAAAAAATATACTATATATGTTTTTTTAACTGCCTAAACATTGTAAGCTGTCATTACTGTCAACTAAACGATTGCTTTGTTAAAGCGAAGTAGAACCAGAAAGCAAAGTAGCCTCGGAGGTTGTAATTGGCTCTGACACAACTTATCACTCAATCAGATGATGCAACGAAAGTTAAATCCTGTAAAGGCATGGGCTTACAGAGCAAGATGGTACTTTTCGCGGCCATTATTACGATGGTTACGTTAGAATTCAGTGGCGTACTGACCTACATAGACGAAAAGCGCCAGTTGCAAGATTTGCATGCAAGAGAATTACTTGCCGTAGTCAATTCTATCAGTGCATTTATCGATGGAGATGCACACGAAAGTATTTTTATTAACCTCGGCATATTGCGCACTCCTATCGAAAATAGCTGCTCTCAGCTCATTGTTGGGTTGGTTGAACATAAAATCGGTATTGGGAACCTCGCCTC
>JANQKJ010000146.1 GCA_028281205.1 Gammaproteobacteria bacterium | reverse complement strand
TCAAACACTTCTTCATTCATGACTGTTTCTTTAACAACAATATTTGACATGCGGCGTTCAGGAATTTTTCTGCGTTCTTTACGCACACATATGCCCTGTGTGGTAATAATGGGAAATTGAGTGACGTTATCGCTATGACGCCTCTCGGATGACTTTTTACGACGCTCGCGTGTCTTCTTATTTTTATTGTTACTTGCTGCAGGAGGATTCACACGCGTGCGACTTTGTGAAGCCGACCTGACCCTGCGTTGTGGTGGTTTAGATTTTTGCAAGATTCTACTCAATACATATCGCTACAAGTATGGGCCGTATTGTAGCGATATCGTAAAAATATTGCGAATCAGTTGGTTAAATAATTATCCCTATAAAAATCAAATGATTTCTGGAGAGACTGAATAATTCAATATCATCCAAGCTTGTTTACTTAGTGTAGTCCTTGAAGAGCTCTTTGAACTGTTCGGCGTCTATTTGCGACTCTGAAACGTTTATATTTTCTACACGTCGCTCAGGTGTTTTGCGGCATTCTTTACGCACCCAGGTGCCTTGGCGGGTATATACTGGAAAAGTTGTTGGCACAAAGTCAGCACGTCGGTCAGGCTGAGTGCGCCTTTCTTCAAAATCATCTTCTATGACAAATACAAATTTGCTCACTACAACGATGTCCCCCTTCGTTACCAAGAATAATTGTTTACTTAGTTTTTAATTATAGGAGTATATTAACCAGAATACTATAATTTACATTAACTAATATCTTCAAGGTATTGAAATATTTAATATTATTAAATTACAGTGAGTTACCTGCAATAACTTAACAATTTACTTTAACTAGTTATTAGTTAAGACTAAAACTAACTGGGATGGTGTATTCAAATTCATCGCTATTTTCCTGTAATACAGTCGGCACGGCAGGCATAGGAGATGCTCTTTTTAACATTTTTATTGCTGCATTATTCAGACTTTGGTGGGATGAGGATTTAACAAGATCGTACCTAAGTAAATGCCCATCACGGTTAATCACAAAACTAATTATCAGTTCTCCTTCTAAATTTCTTCTGCGAGCAATCGTAGGATATTTTTTATGTTTGTTTAGCCATAAGCTCAACTGAGTCATATAACGAACTTTTTCACTAGTTATTGCCTGGCTTTGTACAGATGAGTCAGTGGTTATTGGAGCCTGATTAACAGGTTTGCGAACTGTTGCCTTTGCAGGGGCAACACTAGGTTGCTGTTGTATTATCGGCTCAACTTTAGGCTTAACCAAAGGTGTCTTTTTAAGCTGCGTGACCGGTTTCTTTTTTACTTTAGGTTTTAGTGACTTAGGTTTTTTAGGTAGCGGTTTGGGTAGTTCTACCACAGGTTGTTGTACGGGTAATGGTGTGTTCATTACAACCGGAGGAGCTTTTAATTTTTTTAAGTTAATAATAATTTCATTGGTATTTAAATTAGTATTCTCCATGCCTTGAGTATCTGAACGATAATTAAAAAGAATCAAAGCATGCGCAATAATGGCTAAGCTGAGTGTTAACCACCAATGGTAAGGCCTTATACTGAACTCAGAAACCATTGTTATAGTTAACGCTCATTTGTAAGCAAATGAATGGCTTCCAGCTCGGTTTCACTTAAACGCTCAAGTAGTTCTACAACATGCAGTGCATCCGCGTCCGCATCGGGCTTTAACTGTACTTTCTTTAACGACTGGTTATGTATATTTTCTTGAATCAGTGCGATTAATGTTTCGGTAGACATAATTTCCTTGTTTACAGCTAACTCACCTTGGCTACTCATGAGTATAGTTAATATCTTTGCATCTGCTGCTGAACCATTCTCTGCAATAGTCGGAGTAATAGTAAATGGATCAGGAGAAGAAAATGCCCCTGCAACCATGAAAAATATTAATAACAAAAACACAACATTCACTAATGGCAGTAGATTTTCATATTCCCGTTGTGCTGGTTTTTCCGGTAATTGCATGCTTATAAATTTTCTATAACTGGTTTTGCCACTGACACATTGTTACCTGCAAAACCTTTTATCATATTAAGAATATCCACCATTGCCTGTACATTCGCGCCCTTCTCGGGTTGTATAACAATAGGGTGGTCAGGCTTATTGTTAATTTTATTGCGTAACAATGAAATAATCTCACTCAACGCCATGGGTCTTTTATTTAGTGCATAACTCGCATCAGCTTTGATAGAAACTATACTCACAGCAAGGGGGTCTATTTCAATCTCACTGGCCTCTCCTATTGAGAGTTCAAGTGTATGCCAGCGCACAAAATTAGTCGCTAACATAAAAAAAATCAGCAAAATAAACACAATATCAATCAAGGGCGTTAAATTGATAAGTGATTTTTTGCGTGGAGAAGATAATTGCATGATTACTTAATGCTAATTGCCTGCGAAGTAAAAATACGCGTCATGGCATCTTCCATAGCTAACTTGAAGTTCTCTATGCGATGTTCTAACCAGTTCAGAGCAATAATCGCAGGTATTGCCACCGCCAAACCTGTTGCAGTGGTTAATAAAGCCTCCCAGATCCCACCTGACAACACAGCCGGGTCTACTGCAGTACCTGCATGTTCTAAACGATGAAACGCTTCAATCATGCCTAACACCGTACCAAACAATCCAAGTAAAGGACTTAAAGCAGCAATGACTTCAATAATACGCAAGTAAGATCTCAAGTTGGCCAATTGCAAAGTAGCTACCCTGATTACTTCTTCTCTTGCGAGTTGAATATCTATATTGTCAGTAGTTACTTGTACTGCTGTTTCTATAACACGCGCAATCGGGTTTTTGTTAGCGGAAAGAATATTACGCATACCTGCAATATCGTGTTTCGTCCAGGCTGCTATCGCCTG
>JANQKJ010000049.1 GCA_028281205.1 Gammaproteobacteria bacterium | reverse complement strand
TCTAGGTCAGGAAAAACATTTAGCAACAGAGCAATTAATTAAAAGGTTAACACTATCTGACCTTAAAATTGGGAACAGTCATTCCGCAGCATTTAATCGCTGCACTTACTATGCGCGTGAAATCCTCGGCGAGTTTAATGACTTCAAGAATACTGAAAATATGACCATTATGTCTGAGCTGGAAGCTGCCGATAAAGATGAAAGCCAGGAAATTAGTAGTGATCGTTTACCGCCGATTGAAGACTTTACAGAAACTGAATGTAATGAAATACCGGCGCCAGCATTAACTAATATAAAAATTGAAAGTCGACAACCGATTAAGAAAAACGAGCAATTTTCATCTATTTATACTTTATGGAACCAAAAATATAACCCGGCTTTTAAATAGCTATCTTCAATTTACAGCTCATCTGTTTTCTTGACCAAAACAGTTTATAGTGAGAGTCGTATCACGAAATGTTAACTCACTTATAGACCACACTTTATTGCTTAAAGTTTATAACTTTAAGTATATTTATGTGAAAGCAATCAAGCTTTGATACAATAAATATAGACCACTTGTTATGGCAAGTTAAATTGTGATCAGTAAAACATAATTATTTGTGTAATTTTTATTTAATAGATATACATAAGGAGCTGCAGGACAAGGACGTCTTTTTCATTTAGGAAATATGTATGGATAAGTTTGAAGATACCGTAGTAAATCCAAACATCTCATTAAAAAATTTTGAGGTGAAGGTTCGCGATGATGTGCAAGATAGCACTGAATCTACACGCCATATTCCTGCATCCAAAAAGAAAGATAAAAATTATCAAAAGAGTATTTTCCTACTTGTTCTATTGGCAGCTATTCTAATTTACCAAGTGTCCATTAACATCTAACACTCAGATCATAAGTGACCAGACATCACTTAATCTATTTTTAAGACTAGTTATAAATTTCACTGCAGCAACACCATCGATAGCACGGTGATCGTAACTTAAAGATAGAGGCAACATTAACCGTTCCTCAATATTGTCTTCATTTTTTATTAATACTTTTCGTGATCTAGATATACCCAGAATCGCTACTTCTGGATAATTTATTATTGGTGTGAAATGTTGGCCACCAAAACCGCCCAGGTTTGTAATTGTCATACATCCGCCCTGCATGTGTTTTGGGGTAAGTTTATTATCACGTGCTAAAGAACTTATTTCCATCAGTTCTTTTGCTAATACCAGTAGCTTCTTTTTATCTACCTCCTTTATTACCGGAACCACTAAACCTCTTTCGGTGTCGACAGCAATCCCGATATTGTAATATTTTTTATGTATTAATGCGGATACATCTTTGTTTAACGAACTATTAAAATCCGGATACTCTTGTAAGCACTTAACTAGTGCTTTCATAATAAATGGCAATAAAGTTAATTTAGCACCTTGACCTACTGCAGGTTGCTTTAACTGCTTGCGTGCTTTCTCAAGTTCAGTAATGTCAACATCCTCAAACTGGGTCACATGGGGTGCCATAGTCCATGCATGGTGCAAGTGTTGCGCAGATACCTGCTTAAGTTTGTTAAAGTTTTTTTCCTCTATTTCACCAAACTGACTAAAATCTGGTAAGACATTTTCACTTTTATGGGTATGTGTACTCGGTGATGATATATGCTTTTGAACGTGCTGTTGTACATCACTCTTAAGCACTCTTCCTTGCTTAGCGCTGCCTACAACTTCATCTAAATTAACACCTAATTCATTTGCGTACTTTCTAACTGCGGGACTTGCATAAGCTTTATCATTTTCGATTGCTGCGTTTTCATTCGGAGGCGAGTATTTTCTTTGCTGTTCATTATTATCTTTAGTCTGCGGTTCACTTTTGTCAGGCTTTTTATTATCTACATGCTCTTGAGTAGGAGCTGCTTCAACCGTTTCATTTTCTAGTTGTTCAATAGTTAATGTTAATAACGCATCGCCTTGTTTAACTTTATCACCAACTGTCACCGCAATACTTTTTATAGTGCCTGCATCAGGGGACGGAAACTCCATCATGGCTTTATCACTTTCTAGTGTTACTAAAGATTGATTAGCCTCAATTTTATCTCCTGGTGCAACCAATACTTCGACCACATCGACTTCATCAAAATCCTCCAGCTCAGTTGCAGTAATAACTTTTTCGCTAATCATTTAATTTATCTACAGGCTATCTATAGAGTGGGTTAATAGATTCCGGATCTATATCGTAGTGATCTATAGCTTGTACTACTTGCGCTTTGTCAATTTTTCCTAACGCTGCTAACTCCATAAGTGCAGCTACAACTACATAGCGATAATCTACTTCAAAATAGTCTCTTAATGTCTCACGTGTGTCACTACGTCCAAACCCGTCAGTCCCCAATACTCGGTAATTTGTTGGTACTAATGACCGAATTTGGTCAGCATACAATTTCACATAGTCACTAGCTGCTAGCGTAGGTCCTTTAGCTGCGGATAAACATTGTGTGACGTAAGAGGATTTAGCTTCTTCATTAGGGTGAAGCATGTTCCAACGATTTATTTCTACTCCTTCTCGATACAATTCATTAAAACTGGTCACGCTCCATACCTCAGCACCAATGTCATATTCCGACTCAAGCACATCTGCAGCTTTAATGACTTCTCGCAAAATGGTTCCGCTTCCTAGTAACTGCACTTGCTGATCATAATCTGCAGCATGTTTAAATAAATACATACCTTTAATGATGCCCTGCTGAATTCCCTCTGGCATTGCAGGATGTTTATAGTTCTCATTCATCACTGTGATGTAATAAAAACAATCTTCCTGATTCTGATACATACGCACCAAGCCATCGTGGATAATAACTGCTAATTCATAACCAAAAGCAGGATCATAGCTACGACAAGTGGGAATCACGTTAGCCATAATATGGCTATGTCCATCTTGATGTTGCAGGCCCTCACCTGCAAGTGTCGTCCTACCCGCAGTGCCTCCTAACAAAAATCCTCGTGAATGACTGTCTGCTGCTAACCATGCAAGATCACCTACACGTTGGAAACCAAACATAGAATAGAATATATAAAAGGGAATCATGGCCATGCCATGGTTGCTATAGGATGTTGCGGCCGCAATCCATGATGACATCGCACCCGCCTCATTAATACCCTCCTGTAGGATTTGCCCTGCCTTATCCTCACGGTAAAACATTAACTCATTAGCATCTACCGGGTCATATAACTGCCCTTTACGTGAATATATACCCATGGTTCGAAACATACCTTCCATACCAAATGTTCTAGCTTCATCTGGTACGATCGGAACAATAAATTCACTAATAGTTTTCTCACGTGTCAATGCAGTTAATATACGTACAAATGTCATTGTGGTTGAATATTCACGCTCACCACTATCTGCGACTAATTTCTGAAAAATACTAAAATCAGGGATATCAACAGGTGCAATTGCTGGCATTGCTTGTCGCTGTGGAATGGGTCCACCTAATTTCTCACGGCATTCTTTTATAAAAGTAATCTCGGGGGATGTATCGTCTGGTTTATAAAAAGGCACATTTTCCAGCTCCTCATCAGGAATAGGAATTTGATAACGATCTCGTAATGCGCGAATTGATTCTTTAGACGGTTTTTTCATAGAGTGAGCAATGTTGAGACTCTCTCCACTTTTACCCAGACCATAGCCTTTGACGGTTTTAGTTAATATGACTGTAGGTTGGCCCTTATGCTTGATAGCAGAAGCATATGCCGCATAAACTTTTTGTTGATCATGACCGCCTCGATTCAAACGCCAGATATCTTCATCTGTCATTTTTGATACAAGTGCTTCAAGTTCGGGGTATTTGCCAAAAAAGTGTTCGCGAGTATAGGCACCACCTTTAGCACGATAATTTTGATAGTCGCCATCTAAAGCTTCTTCCATACGCTTTAACAAAATACCACTCTTATCATTTTCAAATAACGGATCCCAGTTTGACCCCCAAATTAGCTTAATTACATTCCAGCCGGCGCCTCGGAATACACCTTCTAACTCTTGAATAATCTTTCCATTCCCACGCACCGGACCATCAAGCCGCTGCAAATTACAGTTCACAACAAAAATCAGGTTATCTAAATTTTCGCGTGCGGCTAACGATATTGCGCCCAGTGATTCTGGTTCGTCCATTTCACCGTCACCAGTAAATACCCATACCTTGCGACCATCCTCAGGCTTGAGGCTTCTGTCATCCAGATATTTCATAAATCTTGCTTGGTATATGCCAGTGATAGGGCCTAAGCCCATAGATACAGTCGGGAACTGCCAAAAGTCAGGCATAATCCAAGGATGTGGATAAGAGGTTAAGCCATTCCCACCCACATCACGACGAAAGTTTTTCAGTTGCTCTTCTGTTAAACGCCCCTCTAAATAAGCACGTGCATAAACACCGGGCGCAGCATGACCCTGAAAATAAACTAAGTCGCCATTGTTTTTATCACTAGGGCCACGGAAAAAGTGATTGAACCCAATGCTGTAAAGTGTGGCAGCAGATGCATAAGAAGAGATATGACCACCCAACTCAGTAGTAACCTTGGCTGCTTGTACTACCATGGCTAAAGCATTCCAGCGCTCTAAAGAACGCACTCGATGTACTAGAGAAGGGTCGCCAGGTAAACGTTCCTCATCAGCGGCTTCGATGGTATTAATATAAGGTGTTGTAGTTTTAAACGGTAAATTGACGCCTGCGCGACGTGCTTCAGTAATGAGTGTTTCTATGATTTGGTGCGCTCTGTCTTCACCTGCATGTTCTAACACATCATGCAGTGCTTGCACCCATTCCTGGACTTCTTCATCTTCGATTTCCGGTCGCTTTGCCAATCAAGGCCTCCTATCACTCGCACATACAACAAACTTGGATTAGTTATTATGTTACCAAACAATAATAGATTATATAGCGACTATTATTAGGCGGACTTGAATTTTTCTTAGCTGATAATAAGGTATATTGGTTTTATTTTGGATTTGCGAAAAAATAATCCCCGCTCGACATCATATCTGTTGCCGTGTTAATTATATCGATACAATTAACCACTAATAATTTAGTGTTACCAATACGCGAGTATTTAATTTGGTTGTGCTTTTCCATTTGTACAATAAGTCTTTCTTCACGACGTAGGTGCCTAGAAATATCACTTAACACATAACAATCTGTATGTAGTTCATTCCCGTCATAATCTATGCTGGTGCCAGTAATTGGCTCATTATCGTACAAAGAAAATTGAAATTTATCTTTTAGCTGGTCTTCTACAAAATGAGTAAAGGTAATAAATTCAAAACCAACATCAAAGCACAAAACCTTTGCATTTCTTTTAAGTAATTTTTCAAATGGTGAATTTGAACCGAAAGAATAGTGACAGTTTTCATGTCCTTGCAAAAAATCTTGCGCATCATTACCCCATGCCAGTAATGGATGAATAGGGTTTAAACTTCTGCGTACATCTTTATTACGTCGGAAAACTTCACTTATCAGTCCCATATGTGAAGGACTGCGACGCACATTCATGGGCTTACCTCTTTGCAGAAATGCACGTGAGGAATCAGCATAGGGCATTGATGGCATCACCAATAAACCGTCTTCTGTTATTAATGACTTTAGAACATTAATAATATCTTTATGCTTACCAGTAAAACCATTATCAGGATTCAGTGCAGAATGCACCATAACTATATCACCTGCAGCAATACCTAAATCATCAATAGCAATAGCTAGTGCATCCGAATCATATGAGCGGAATCGTTTGATTAAATCTGACCGTCCCTGACGATAGATTTGGCGCAATTGTGCCTTCATGGCTATTTACAAATATTTTGTTCCAGCATTAAAGAATCAATTAAGAATTTTGGCGCCCAATTTAAATACTGTAGTCTTCCATAATCACCATCAACAGGAAATGATCCTTTTACTCCACCACGAATTTCATCTGCTCCATCGATAGATACTGTACGCCGTACGTATTTATTTAACGCTAAACCTGCCTGCTTGTATTTTTCTTCACCAGTAAATAAAAATAAGTACAACATCGAATGGGCTATTTGCGCACTACCGGTTAAACATACCCACTTGGCTGCCGGCTTCCAGTTAGCATCTATACGTCCCGGTAAATAACCTTCATCAGTAACAAGTCCTAAAATTCCATTCGCATTGAGTACACACGCCTGTAAAATATCTGTCTCTTTACTAAGTCGGTACGCTTCAACAAGACCACGCAAGTTATATCCAATAGTATGCGTAAGCGGTATTTCCGGCTGATCTAAACAACACTGATCAAACCAACCATTGTCACGTTGCCAAGTCATTGCCCAACGAGCATTTTTTAAGCCACACTCACCATAACCACGGTTTGGATCAACTCGCTCAGCCTCAAATAAGCCCCATGAAACATGAGTCTCATAAACTTTCTCGCCCGGTTCAGCAAATGGCGTCGGGTGACTGCGCCAACAACCATCATCATCTTGACTGTTAACAAGAAAATCTGCCGCCGCACGCATAGGTTCACGATAGGCCTCACCAAATGCAGCCACACCACTGGCTAACCCTAATAAAATTTGTCCCGTGTTAAAGGTGACAGAAAC
>JANQKJ010000034.1 GCA_028281205.1 Gammaproteobacteria bacterium | reverse complement strand
GATATAAGCAGGAAATCTGAAAATTTAAATATTATCTTTGGCCACTGGTCAGCACTGGGTCTTAAAAATAGAAAAAACTTACTTGCACTAGACACAGGTTGCCTTTGGGGAGGGCAATTAACTGCAGCTCGAATCGATACTGACCCCGTAGAAATTCATCAAATTGACTGTGCAGCCAAACAGAAAATCACTACTGACGTAAAAACACCTTGAATGTCATGTCGTGTGGATTATTTTCATCTGCAATGCACACATTTTCCTCAACTAATGACCATTCTGATTTTTCAATTAATGGAAAAAATCGATCACCCTCTACTCGAACATCAACTTCGGTAATATAAAGCTCCTTAGCCATTGGCAAACATTGTTGGTAAATGTCTGCACCACCAATAACAAATAATTTCTCCGTAGAGTCTGGCTCAGCTAGCGCAATACCTTCTTCAATATTGGCCACCATATCACAGCCTTCATAGCTTAAATTTTTATCTCGCGTAACAACAATATTTTTCCGCCCAGGTAAGGGCTTTATTTTCAGAGACTCATAAGTCTTACGTCCCATTAAAATTGGTGAGCCCAATGTAGTACGCTTGAAATACTTTAAATCCTCCGGACAGTACCATGGAATAGTATTCCCCATTCCAATCACATTATTTTTAGCAACTGCTACAATAATAGCGATAATCATAGGGTATTCGATTACACTGCCACAGGTGCAGCTATATGAGGGTGGGATTGATAGTCTTTTAATTCAAAGTCTTCGTATACAAAATCAAAAATTGAATCAACTTGTCGTTTAATTTCAATCTTTGGCAACGGCAAAGGCTCTCTTTGCAACTGTAATCGCACTTGATCTAAATGATTTTTATATATATGTACATCACCAAAAGTATGTATGAATTCACCAACCTTTAAATTTGTTACATGTGCCACCATAACCAGCAACAATGCATAAGAGGCAATGTTGAACGGAACACCTAAAAATACATCTGCGCTACGCTGATATAATTGACAGGACAGTTTTTCATTGGCTACGTAAAACTGAAACATGGTATGACAAGGTGGCAACGCCATCTTGTCCAAGTCACCCACATTCCAAGCACTGATGATATGTCGACGTGAATGAGGGTTTTGTTTTATCTGTTCAATCAGTTGGCTCAATTGGTCTATGGCCTCGCCACTTGCAGTTGACCAAGCACGCCACTGCGCACCATAAACTGGACCGAGGTTACCTTTCTCATCTGCCCATTCATCCCAAATACTAACACCGACTTCTTGCAACGATTTTACGTTGGTATCACCACGTATAAACCACAGCAGTTCATGAATAATTGATTTTGTATGCAGTTTTTTAGTGGTTAATAAAGGAAAGCCCTCGCTTAAATCAAAGCGCATTTGGTAACCAAATGTAGAAATTGTTCCGGTACCAGTACGGTCTTGTTGTTCTACGCCATGCGTTAACACATGGTTCAATAATTCTAAATACTGTTTCATAGTTTGCTATTATTCTGAAACACACCTTTGTTGGCGAGCCATAATAAAAGTACACCTGCAAACACCATTGGCAAGCTCAGCAACTGCCCCATGGTTAACCAATCAAATGCGATAAAGCCTAGATGCTCATCAGGTTGACGGGCAAACTCAGTAATAAAGCGAAAGGCACCATATAAAATTAAAAACCAGCCAGACACAGCCCCAGCTATTCGCGGTTTAGAGGAATAAATCCACAATACAATGAACATCACCAATCCCTCCAACATAGCTTGATACAGTTGCGAAGGATGACGTACTAATTGATCCACTTGCGGGAATATCATGCCCCAGGAAACATCTGTTTGCCTACCCCAAAGCTCACCATTTATAAAATTTCCGATTCTTCCAAATCCCAGCCCAGGTGGTACCAAAGGCGCAATAAAATCTGCCAAACGAAAAAATCCCCAATTATGTTTGCGCTGATATAGCCAAGTAACTAGCAGCACACCCAACAACCCACCATGAAAACTCATACCCCCTTCCCAGATTCTAAATAAGTAAATTGGGTCGGCTAAAAAGTTTTCAAAATTATAAAACAAAACTGAACCAACTCGTCCTCCCGCAATCACGCCTAGAACGGCATAAAACAAATAATCACTTACCTGCTCAGGCGATATAAAGCTGTTGGCGCGTTTGGCCCGACGCGTCCCCAACAACCAAAAAACTACAAACCCAAGCAAGTACATAAGCCCATACCAGCGTACCGCGAGAGGACCTACTTGAAAAATAATGGGATCAAATTGAGGGTGTATGAGCATGGAGTGCATATTAACATGGCCACCACCTTATACACCTTTGGCACTACATACATTAATAGTGCATGCCTCTATAGTCTTTATTAAATGTAGCTTATTAAACAGTACGCTAAACCATGCCACAAAATCACTTAATCGATGAAACTAGTCCTTATTTACTGCAACACGCTGATAACCCGGTGCAGTGGTACCCATGGGGCAAGCAAGCTTTAAACCTAGCTGCTAAGGAAAACAAACCCATATTATTATCTATTGGCTATTCGGCATGCCATTGGTGCCATGTGATGGCACATGAATCTTTTGCAGACCAACAAACTGCAGAATTAATGAACAAGTTATTTATCAATATTAAAGTCGACCGTGAAGAACGACCCGATATTGATAAGATTTATCAAACAGCTCAATTCTTACTCACCCAACGCACTGGGGGCTGGCCACTTACTATGTTTTTAACGCCTGAGGATCGTATACCTTTTTTTGGAGGCACATATTTTCCTAACCAAGCGCGTCACGGGCTACCAGCCTTCAAAGACCTATTACAACATATCGCCAACACTTATAAAGACAAAGCAAATGATATTAATAAGCAAAACCAGTCACTGCTCGACGTGTTATCCAACATCTATCACTCAAAGTCGACATCTACCAATATAGAAGAAAATATTTTATCTGCGGCCAAAAACCAATTACTCAAAACATTTGATATGCAGCATGGCGGATTTGGCAAAGCACCAAAATTTCCTCATCCAAGCAACCTCGAATTATTGTTGCGTGATTGGCAACATAGCAAAAGCGTTGGAGAAGAGGATCAAAATGCATTACAACCCGTTGTACTAACTCTTAACAAAATGTCAGCAGGTGGTTTATTCGACCATATTAGTGGCGGGTTTTATCGTTACTCAGTAGATGACTATTGGATGATCCCGCATTTTGAAAAAATGCTTTACGATAACGGACCACTGCTGAATTTATATAGTCAAGCATACCTTGCCACCCAAGAGACACGTTTTAAAACCGCTGCAATAGAAACTGCACAATGGGTAATACGTGACATGCAATCACCTGAAGGTGGCTATTACTCTTCACTGGATGCTGACTCAGAAGGTATAGAAGGTAAATTTTATATCTGGGATAGAGAACAACTAGAGAATATTTTAACTAACAATGAATTTGATTTAGTCAATCAATGTTTTGGCATTGATCGTGGGCCAAATTTTGAGGACAAATATCATCTGCATCAATTTGTCACTCTTGATGAATTTGCACAACAACATAATTACAGCACTAGTGAATGCCAGGCATTATGGCAAGCCATACGGCAAAAACTTTATCAACAACGAATAACCAGGGTTGCGCCAGGTAGAGACGAAAAGGTATTGGTTAGCTGGAATGCATTGATGATCAAGGCTATGTTAGTTGCTAGCCGAGTATTCAATGAACCTAGATACCTGAATTCTGCCAAGCAAGCGCTTGAGTTTATTAGCACAAAAATGTTGTCTGATGGCCGCCTGTTTGCAACATATAAAGATGGCAAAGCGCATCTTAATGCCTACTTAGATGATTATGCTTTTTTACTTGATGCACTACTCGAATATTTACAAACACAATGGCACAGTGATTATCAATTATTTGCCATTCAAATAGCCGATGTATTACTAAGCCAGTTTGAAGACAAACAAAACGGTGGGTTTTATTTTACTTCCAATGATCATGAAACATTAATTCAACGCCCCAAAGTAGTATCAGATGAAGCGACACCGGCAGGTAATGGCATTGCTGCTTACAGTCTGCTACGTCTGGGATACTTGCTCTCAGAGCCTAAATATATTGTGGCTGCTGAACGTACACTTGAATTCTCAGCAGCGCAGATCAATAACACTCCGATGGCCCATGCATCACTGCTCAGATGCTATCAAGAGTTAAAGCAGCAGCCGGAAACAATTATTATTCGAGGCAAGCTCGAAGAAATACAAGCGTGGCAACATCAGTTACAACTAAAATTTCAACCCAGCAGAATGGTTTACGCTATCCCAGATAGTGCGGATAACTTAGCCGAGGGGCTCAAAGCTAAATGTTCGCAAGGCAACGACAAGGCTATAGCTTATGTGTGTCGCGGGACACAATGCCAAGCACCATTAGAATCGCTTGATGACTTAGAGCAAGAATTAATTGCAACCGATAAAAATAATTTAGTCTAGCGCTTTTAATGCAGCATCATAATCCGGTTCATCTGCAATTTCGCCAACTAATTGGGAATAAACTACATCATTGTCTGTATCTAATACCACAACACCTCTGGCAGTAATTCCGGCTAATGGACCATCTTGAATAAGCACGCCATAATCTTCAGCAAAATTCTGATTACGCATCATAGATAATGTGACAACATTTTCGACCCCTTCGCTAGTACAGAAGCGTGCCATAGCAAATGGCAAATCAGCTGACACAATTAAAACTACAACATCATTTCTTTCTGCTGCAAAGTCACTAAACTTCTTTGTCGAAGTTGCGCACACTGGTGTATCAAGACTTGGAACGATGCTGATAAGTTTCTTCTTACCTACATACTCATCTAAATTTACATTTTTCAAATCTTTATCGACTAAAACAAAATCTGGCGCACTCACACCAATAGCTGGCAAATCTCCATTAGTATGAATTTCATTTCCTTGTAATGTAATCGTCGCCATTTACTCCCCCACTTTATGATAGTTATGATGCTGTTTATTTGCTGGTGTCAGAAACGTAGCTATTATACTCATCCTGAGTCATATTGCCTTTAATTTCACTACTCTGTTGTCCCTTGATGCGTACAATCCATCCTTGCTCATAAGGTGATTCATTAATCAGCTCGGGCTCATCAATTAATGCTTCATTAGTCTGAACAATCTCTCCCTGAACAGGACAAATAATATCCGACGCAGATTTGACCGATTCCACAACAGAGCATGCTTCATCTACCTGAGTTTGCAGACCTAATTCCGGCAAGTCCACAAAAACAATATCACCAAGTTGCTCTTGAGCAAATTGTGTAATTCCCAACACATATTCTTGCTCGCCTTGTGGCAATAGCCACACATGATGTTGCGTATAAATTCTATCTGATGACGATGTGTTCATATACCAGCTCTGAGATTTATCTAATCATTTGCAAGCGATGATATAATAGAAGTTCTGATCAAAACAGAACAAAAACTTATGCGTATATTGTCATTATTTACCTTATTAGCCCTATTTTTACTAAGTCTGTCAGCCTGTAATGAAACTTCCAGCAGCCCAGTCGTGATTGAAGGCGCGTGGATCCGCGAAGCCCCACCTAACGCCACTGCAATGGCTGGCTATATGCAGATCACAAATACAACCGACAAGCATATTATTTTACATAGCGCCGCCAGCCCCGCTTTTAAAGCAATTGAGTTTCACCGCAGCGTGGAGAAAGATGGTGTGTATCGAATGATTCCTCATCTGCATCTACATATCGCAGCTAACAGCACATTCGAGTTAAAACCCGGTGACTATCATTTAATGTTATTTACACCGGCGAAGCGTCTTGTTGAGGGCGATGAAGTGACACTAACTCTAACATTTAGTGAAGATCAAGACGTTGAAACTATAGTTCCTGTCAAAAAAGCAGAATACTGAGTTTAACGCTGCTGAGTTTTTATTAGTCTTTTATGCATGACGCACCTGGCATTTTCTATACTGCCTTTCAGTTAATTATTAGGCTGGAGCCAGAGCTAGTTGAAATTGTACTGCTTTCACTAAAAGTCAGTATTAGCGCTGTCATCATAGCGACGTTTATTTCCATTCCTCTTGGCACAGTATTAGGTGCCTATACATTTCGCGGGCGCGACTTTATTACCGGCATCCTTAATGCGCTAATGGGGTTACCCCCGGTCGTTGTTGGACTGGCTTTGTATCTATTACTCTCACGCTCGGGCCCATGGGGGGATTTAGAATTATTATTCACTTCCACCGCCATGGTTATTGCCCAATGTATTCTAATCACTCCAATCATCAGCTCCTTAACCCAACAAACCATAGAAGATCTATTTAAGCAGCATAAATTGCAATTTAGAGCATTAGGCGCACCCACAAGACTAACCCTGTTGCCATTACTTAAAGATGCAAAGACAAGTTTATTTACTTCTATATTAGCCGGGTTTGGACGTGCATCAGCGGAAGTAGGCGCTGTCCTGATCGTCGGTGGGAATATAAATCATGTCACACGTGTTATGACGACAACTATTGCGCTTGAGACTAGTAAAGGTAATTTAGAATTAGCTATGGCGCTAGGTATTATATTGCTGGCAATCTCATTCACAATCACAAGTCTCATGATAGTAATTCGTAAAAGTCAGTCTGTATAACTTAATATGAGCATGCAATCCCAGCATCAGTCTTTGCCCTTAAGCATGAAGCAGGTTTGCTACAGTACTCGTGGCGCAGCTTTAATTCATGATTTCAATCTAGAAATAAATACCCCTGGCATAAGCATGATTCTGGGTCATAATGGTTCAGGCAAAAGTTTACTACTTAAACTACTGCATGGCGTTATTGGCCCAAGCTCTGGGCACATCTATTGGAATAATCAAACGCCAAGCATTCATCAGTACTGGCGAACTTTTTTATTGCAGCGACCAACTTTTTTCAATCAGTCAATAGAATCTAACATCGAATTTGTTTTGCGCATTGCAGGCATTGATAAAAGCGAATATAAACAACGCTGTACACAAGCATTGGAAGCATGTGGACTTAGCCACTTAAGCCAACGCAATACCACTTCATTGTCTGGCGGGGAATTACAAAAAGCGTCTCTAGCGCGTGCCTGGGTGTTAAAACCCAGCGTTATTCTACTCGACGAGCCAACTGTGGCACTTGATCCACCCTCAGTCATTAGTTTCGAGAATATTATCCAGCAGTTCGAGAAATCTGGCACTAAAATCATTATGACAACACACGATCTTGCTCAAGCAAAAAGACTAGCTAAAGAAATTGTATTTATTGATAAAGGGGAAATGATTGAGCAATCAGAGGCAAGTAGCTTTTTTGTCGAGCCAGCATCAATTCAAGCGCAAAGTTTTATTAGTGGTGAGCTTAGTTAATTCTTTGCGCTCGGAAATTATGCAATTGACAGCACTCTATCTAGTCACTACGTGAAGTAACTTCTAATAAGTGATAACCAAACTGAGTTTTTACTGGACCTTGTACTTCGTTAATTGGTGCACTAAACACTACCTCATCAAATTCTTTTACCATCATTCCTGGACCAAACTCACCAAGATCCCCTCCGGACGCGCCTGAAGGACACTTAGAATGCTGCTTGGCAACATCACCAAAATCTGTTCCATTTGCTATTTGATCTTTTAGCTCATTACATTGTTGTTCACTATCAACCAATATATGCCTTGCTGTTGCTTTCGCCATACTGTTCTCCTTATATATAAAATTGTTATTTATTCTTCCGCAGCTTGCTCGCTTGCTGGCGCTTCTTCGGAAGCTTCTTCAGTCGCTTCTTCCACTTCCTCAGCCGGTGCAACTTTTGGCTCCGGTATAGTTATCAATCCCGCATCAGCAAGAATTTTAGCTTTGTCATCACCATTAACAAATTTCTTATTGGTATCTTTTACTGCATAACGGCCTGATTTCTTCTCATAAATAGTATTATCACCGACGGACTTAATTTCTTTCATTGTTATTCCCAAAATAAATGTTAATTAATTTGACATAAACTAATGGCTGGGGATTCTAACTGATATTTACACACACCAAAATGTTTATAGACATAACTCGTGAGAGAGCAGTTACCAAATGTATATGCACGCACATGGGCTTTAAGCATTATTTTTTAATAAAGCATTAAATTGAGCTTGGATTACTCTAAATTGGAACACCCAGTGCATGGCGCATAAACATCAACTTAAGAGGTAACAGTTTATTCGTCATATTCACACCAACCGCGCGTGCTTGTTTGGCAAATGAACGTTCTTGTCTAAAAAATACATCAATCAATTCCAGTGATTTTTGCATTAATATGTTCTCGCTTTTACGTGCACGTTCATACTGGCGCAATACACGTTCGCTTCCTAAGGGTCGATCTGAGACATGCAATAAATCAGACAGATGCTGAGCATCTGCCAAACCAAGATTGAGCCCAAGTCCAGCCAGCGGATGTACGACATGCGCCGCATCGCCTAACAAAACCACTCTGTGATCTATATATTGGCTCGCTTGAGCGCCACGTAAGGGAAATGATTTCCTCTCTGAGCATACATCCAGTTGCCCTAGTTTGTGCTCAAATGCTGCTGTTAGTTGATGGTTGAATTGCTCATCTGATAACGATATTAACTGACGACATTTTTCTTCCGGCACACTCCAGACAATTGAGCAAACATGCTCGTCTAGTGGTAACAAAGCCAATGGCCCATCAGGCGTGAAACATTGCCAGGCCGTTTGCTGGTGATCCAATTCAGTATTTACTGTACACACTAAACCTAGCTGTTGATAATGCGTAGTTAACTGATCTACCTCAATACACTTACGCACTTTAGATCGTTGCCCATCAGCACCTAATACTAGCTCCGCACTTATTCGTACTTCATTGTCCAGCTCTAGTAACATGGCTGCACTTGAGACAGCAGATAAATGCTGAAGACTATGTTGATTAAAATATTGAATATTAGAATGCTTGTTAACTATATTATTTAATGCAGCAAGTAACACCTGGTTCTCGACAATAGCACCCAGCATAGGGTGTGATGTATCACGACAATCAAAATCTATGTGTGTTTCTGACTGCTGCTCCCACACATGCATAGATTGATAAGGGCAGGCACGCATGGCGCGAATATCTTGCCAAGCACCGATTTGAGTTAACAACTCAATACTGGCTATATTCAGTGCACTAACACGCAAGCCATAATCATCGCTTTGCTGCCACTCTTTAAAAGGCACATTATCAATTAATGCAATACGTGTATATTGTTGTGATAACAGACAGGCAGCGGCTAACCCTACGGCCCCGGCTCCTACTATCGCTACATCAAAATCCGTGACCGCACTAACCATAAGTGTCGTTCTCAAGATCCAGTAAGTATCTAGTACCCATATTACGTCTTAACACACTTCGCTGAGCTGCTGAGAGGCTCCCAATCAAGCGAACACCAAACCCACGCAGCAATTTTGCTGGCCACACTTGTGGGCTAAACACGCGAGTTAAACCATCCGTTAAACGCATAACATGTTGCCGATCTGGCTGCCGTTGTTGTTGATACTCTACTAGCATTTGGTTAAACAATTCTGGTTTAAATTGTTTTTCAATCAACATATGCACCAGCGTATGCACATCTCTTAAACCCAGATTAAAACCTTGTGCCGCTACCGGATGGACCGTTTGGGCAGCATTTCCTATTAACACAGCATGCTCACGAGTTAAATCATCACTTGCTGTCATGGACAAGGGATAGGCAGCACGACGACCTACTGCTGAAAATTTCCCTAAGCGATAACCAAATGCTTTTTGCAATGTCTGCATAAAGCATTGATCATCCATTTGCAGATAATGTTCGACCTCTTTTTCCGGCTGCGTCCAAATGAGCGCGCAATAATCTTGCTGTATAGGCAGTACCGCTAGAGGTCCGTGCTGGGTAAAACGTTCATAAGCAATATTATTATGTGGTTTTTGTATTTGTATGTTAGTAATAATCGCACTTTGTTGATATTTTTTATGTGTTGCAGTAATGCCTAGCAACTCACGTACTTTTGAGTTTGCCCCATCAGCTCCGACTAAAAGATTAGTGCGTACTTGCTTAAGCTCACCATCCAATTTAAACGTCACTTTATAACCGTTTTCCTGGCGCTCAATTGCCTCACATGACGCAGGTGAAAAAACGCTGAGATTAGCTAACTGTGCAACTTCACTACTTAGCACTTTCATTAAGTGGTGATTCGGCACCATGTAACCAATCGGTGAAATGTTATGTTGATTAGCATCGATGCGTGCACCACCAAAATTGCCCTGCTCAGAAATATCTAAACGCTCAATAGCTGTGGCAGCAGTGGCAATCTTTTTCCAAATTCCTAACTGAACAAACATTTTCTCAGAACTACGCGTTAAACCTGTGGTGCGTAGATCAAGTATATTGTCATGCAGTGGTGCTGTCGGATTTTGTTCCAGTAGTAATACTTTGCAGGGACTTTTGGCTAAACCCACAACCAAAGACATGCCGACAAGTCCACCACCAACAATAACAATATCAAAATTTGAATTAGACTCACTCATAACACTTCACTATTGTGCTGCTGACATCCATTGTTCAATATCGTCAGCTTCCTTGATCAATGCTTGAGTAAGCACTTCGTTACCGTTACGTGTCACGCGTACATCATCTTCAATACGGATGCCAGTATCCCAATAACGCTTTGGTACCCCTTTAGACTTGGATGGAATATAAAGGCCGGGTTCTACTGTGAGTACCATACCTGGTTCAAATAGTCGCCATTGTTCTTCAATTTTATAATCACCAACATCATGAACATCCAAACCAAGCCAATGTCCTGTACGATGCATATAGAAACGACGATATTCACCATCTTTTATTAACTGGGCGGGCCGACCTTTTAAAATACCAAGTTTGACCATGCCCTTAGTAAGTACTTTCACGGCTGCTTCGTGGGGATCATTCCAATGATTACCAGGTTGTACAGCATCGATCGCCGCAAGCTGGGCTGCTAATACTAGATTATATAATTCTAATTGTGGTTCACTAAACTCACCATTAACTGGAAAAGTACGTGTAATATCACTTGCATAACCGTGATATTCAGCTCCCGCATCAATTAATAATAAATCACCGTCATTAAGTACACTATTGTTATCTGTGTAATGTAAAATACAACCATTCTCTCCACCGCCTACAATGGATGGATAAGCCGTTTCACAACCAGCCTTGCTGAACTCATAAAGTAGTTCTGCTTCAACTTGGTATTCGTACATGCCAGGCCGACAGCTCTGCATGGCTCGACGATGTCCGGCGATAGCTGCTTTAGCAGCTTTTTTCATGTAGTTAATTTCTACACCCGACTTAAACAAACGTAGTTCATGCAATACATGCTCTAAAGCAATAAACTCATGTGGTGTATGCGCCCCGCCACGACCTTTCTCACGAATCCGATTCACCCATCCAATCACACGATGATCAAATTCAGCATTAACACCCATGGTATAAAATACGCGCTCACGCTGTTCCAGTATGCCGGGAAGAATTTCATCGATATCACCAATTGGGAACGCATCATCTGCACCATAAACTTCTCTGGCACCTTTTTGTCCTGCACGGCGGCCGTTCCATGTTTCCATTTCCATATCACGCTCACGACAAAACAATATGAATTGTGCCTGCTCACGCCCAGGAACTAATACCACGACAGATTCCGGCTCATGAAATCCAGTGAGATACATGAAATCACTGTCCTGGCGATAATCAAATTCCACATCACGATTACGCATCTTGATTGTTGATGCTGGGATGATGGCAATTGCATCATGCCCCATCATGCGCATGAGATTTTTCCTACGCTTAGCAAATTCCTTATCCAACTTACTGCAACTCCGCTGTCATTTTTATAGGCTGTAACTCTTCTGCAACAAGTAACGCAGACATGCGAACATATTCAAGCAACTCATTAAACGATACTTCCTCATCTTCTTCACCTGTATCTGCACCTTGCAATTGTGAAATACGCGTTAGATCTAACAATATTTCTGCGGTATCTTGGGGCAACTCTGCTCGAGACTGCAGCCCTGCATTAGCCAGACCGAATAAAAAACCATCACACCACGCAGCTAATGCTGTCACACGTTTACTCAAATCGACTGCTTCATCATCGGGCATTAATAAATCCAACTGCAATACAGGATCAGTCATTTGCTGGCGCACTGTCTCGTATAACGATACCAGCAGATCATCCAACTCTGGACTAATATTCGTATGGCTCAAATCAGAAGCCAAAGTGCTAATGCATGTATCGAGCGGATAGGAGACATCAAACGCCACTGCACCACATAAAAAACCATGCAGTTCCGAGGCACGTTCGCCAAAATCAAGCGCACGTAGAGCATTATTTAGTTCTTGATAAGCTGGTAGTTGCATTTTTTCAGTCTACCACCATTAAATTCAAATATTTATATCCAGACACGGCTAAATAATGCTGATCTTTCAAGGAATTAGACATTTTTTTCACTCTGTCGTATTGACCGCTGCTGTGCTAGTATCTACTATCTGTTTTTAAACATAATAATAAAAATCTGCTATGAAAATTTCAGAAGAAGAATTCAAAAGACTAGAGATTCGCATTGATGAACTTATTCAAACATGTGAACAATTAAAGGAAGAGAATCGACTTTTAAAAGCTCAACAACAATCTTACAGTAGCGAACGTGCAAAACTATTAGACAAACAAGAAGAAGCTCGCCATCGTGTTGAGTCAATGATTAACCGTTTGAAAGCATTAGAAACAAGTAGCTAATAAATAATTTATATGAGTTCAAGTCCTATCACTGTTCAAATTCTTGATAAAGAATACCGTATTGCATGTCCTGCAGGTCAGGAGGAAGCTTTACGTGAATCAGCGACATTCTTGAACAAACGCATCTTGGAAGTTAGAGAAAGTGGTAAAGTCATTGGCCCTGACAGAATTACTGTTATGGCGGCCTTAAACCTTGCTCATGAGTTCTTAACTGAAAGATCAGAACACCAAACATACACATCCAACGTCAATCAGCGTGTGCGTACACTACACGAGCGGATAGATAGCGCCATTCGTTCTTCTAATCAGTTGGAATTATAAGAAAACCCATCGTAAACTATCACTAGCGCCTCTGCGATATGCGTGAGCTTGTCGTTAAATCCCTTGAGCCTATTTACAAACCCCGGGATTGCTCGTTAAAAGATAGTGTGCATACCTGCTCAGGCAGGGAGCCTTAAATCTCTTACAGTAAACCCACTTGAACCTCTGGTTCAAGGTCAACGGCTTCTGCCACGGTACTCATGGAGCGCGCTTTTCTTTTCCTTTATTCAACGCCTCATTTAAATACCCTCCCAAACCAATGTGCTAGGATTATTGCCTTCAACGAATTTACTAAAGAGATTTTTGTTATGCAGTATTGGCTTATGAAGTCTGAACCCAGTGAATATAGCATCGATGACTTAAAAAAAGATAAGACTGAACATTGGGACGGTGTACGCAATTACCAGGCACGCAACATGATGCGAGATCAAATGAAAAAAGGTGATCTTGCTTTTATGTATCACTCAAATTGCGATGATATTGGTATAGTCGGAATTATGACTGTATATCGTGAAGGCTATCCGGATCACACTGCATTTGATAAAAAAGATAAACACTATGACCCTAAAAGTGATCCAGACAATCCACGCTGGATAATGGTTGACGTTAAATATAAACGCAAACTGAAACGCACCATTACACTTCAAGAGTTAAAACAACACAAAGTTTTGCAAGATATGCAGTTATTACGCAAAGGTAATCGCCTCTCAATCATGCCTGTTACTAAAAAACATTGGGATTTTATTCTTTCACTTGAATAAAACTTAAATTTTTTTAAATGCAAAATATTTGTTCGCAATTTACGTAAATTTTTAAATAAACGGCTATTAAATTAGTTTTAATGGTTGTTATGTTAAAAAATAAACCTAATTTCTATCTTTTCTGAATAAAAATTTATGTTTTTTGTATAAAACACTTTAGTAAAAACATAAAAATTGTTTTTTATTAATTTAAAAATAAATAAACACAGACGAAAAGATTAAAAAACAATATAAAAAAACTAGTAATTTTTAGTCTATTGTTTATACTCACGTCGTCAAAAAACGTTAACGTTA
>JANQKJ010000018.1 GCA_028281205.1 Gammaproteobacteria bacterium | reverse complement strand
ACTATCTTAGACAACTCTAAGTAGTTATTGCTCTGAGAATATTATTAAATGTTTTATAGTTGGATACTGGTTCAAATACAGGCAACTCAAAACCATCCTCAAATTTTAGCAGCACACCATCAGATTCAATTGCACGTCTGGCGATACTATGTCTTTTGTTAAATGGCTTGATTGAAGTAATCTGCTCCCAGGTGTAATCCACTGAAGCATCAGTTTTTTTATACACTGTGATGCCTCTGCCTTGAACCACAAATTCAAAAATATATTTTTGTGCCAATAAGTCCTTGAGTAGCATTAATACCCCAACTACCAGCGACCAGTACAAAGCAATCTCAATTACTAACAAACGCGTTTCAGGTGTAGCAAAGTAAATAACCGGCAGTAAGACAATTGCAGTCACCACTAGTGACCATGGTAATTGGGAAAATAAGCCATAAAAACGCGATTTAAGCCCATATTGGAATGAACCATACATAGGGTCTCTCTCCTTCTTGCAGCACATTGCGCTACTAATTTAGCGACAATGCATGTGTAATCAGTTATTTATAATTATTATTTTTTCATCATCGCACTGATGACAAAGTGAATAATAATTTATATACACATTTCGCTATGAGAGATAGCGCTCAATAAACAAAACGCACAAAAAGAAAACTAGCTATGGCCTTACGATTAGTTTTATCAACAATAAAAACCCTGGTGAGTAATACTCACCAGGGTTTTGCCATACAAACAAAAAATTTATCTTAGATACGATTATTTATTTTCTTTACGCTCTTTGGCTTCTTTAATCACTTGTTCAGCAACGTTTGCTGGGCAAGCACTGTAGTGTGAAAACTCCATTGAAAATTGGCCACGACCAGAAGTCATCGTTCTCAAGTCACCTATGTAACCAAACATTTCCGCAAGTGGCACATCGCCTTTTACGCGCGTACCGGTGACACCGGGCTCTTGCGATTTGATCATGCCACGCCGGCGGTTTAAGTCACCAATCACATCCCCCACGTGGTCTTCAGGAGTAAACACATCCACTTTCATGATCGGCTCCATCAACTGCGGGCTTGCCTTAGGCATGGATTGCCTGAACCCACCTTTAGCAGCCAATTCAAATGCAATTGCAGATGAATCCACGGGGTGATAAGCGCCATCCACTAAAGTCACTTTAACATCCACACATGGGTAACCGGCTAACACACCTTCATCCATCATCATTTTGAAACCTTTCTCAACTGCAGGCCAAAATTCGCGTGGCACGTTTCCACCTGTAACCGTAGATTCGAATGACCAGCCCTCACCAACTTCAGCAGGCTCTAGCACGTAATCAATTTTACCAAACTGACCAGCACCACCTGATTGCTTCTTATGTGTATAAGTATCTTCTAAACGCTGAGTAATGGTTTCGCGATAGGCAACTTGCGGCTTACCAACAACAACTTCCACGTTATGCGTACGTTTAAGGATATCAATCTTAATATCAAGGTGAAGCTCACCCATTCCTTTGAGAATTGTTTCACCACTCTCCTCATCCGTCTGAACCAAGAATGATGGATCTTCAGCAATCATTTTAGCCAATGCCACACCCAATTTTTCAGACGCGGCTTTATCTTTAGGTGCTACCGCCATTGAGATCACCGGATCAGGGAATACCATAGGTTCCAATGTCGCCGGCTTATTAGGATCACAAAGCGTGTGGCCTGTTTGCACATTCTTCATGCCCAGCACCGCCACAATGTCACCTGCTTGCGCAGAATTTAACTCTTCACGTGACTCCGCATGCATTTCCACAATACGTCCAATGCGCTCGGTTTTACCGGTAAATGTGTTAAGTACCGTGGTACCTTTTTCCAATTTACCCGAATAAATCCGTATAAAAGTTAACGCACCGTAACGATCATCCATAATTTTGAACGCCAAGGCTCGCAATGGCTTATTTACATCGACTTCTGCATATTCACCAGTTTCATTACCTTCCAGATCCACTTCAGGTTGAGGTTTTACTTCAGTTGGACTTGGCAGGTAATCAACGACTGCGTTCAATACAAGTTGAACACCTTTGTTTTTAAATGCGGAACCACAGTACGTGGGGAAGAAATCTAAGTTAATGGTGCCTTTACGGATACACGCTTTTATTGTTTCGTCACTAGGTTCTTCGCCTTCGAGGTATTTTTCCATGGCGTCATCGTCTTGCTCTAGTGCAGTTTCAATTAGCTCCTGACGGTAGGTTTCTACTTCATCCACCATATCTGGAGGCACATCTTGAATCTCATATTTCATTGGGTCGCCTGAGCCATCCCAGACCCATGCTTTTCTAGTCAGTAAGTCAACCACTCCAACGAAATCATCTTCGCGGCCAATTGGCAATGTCATCACTAATGGATTAGCACCTAGCACGTCTTTAATCTGATCAACTACACGGTAGAAATCCGCACCCAAACGATCCAGCTTATTAACAAAAATCACGCGTGCAACTTCAGACTCGTTTGCGTATCGCCAGTTAGTTTCTGATTGCGGCTCTACACCACCGGAACCACAGAAAACACCAACCCCGCCATCGAGTACTTTCAATGAGCGATAAACTTCGATAGTAAAGTCAACGTGTCCCGGTGTATCAATAATATTGAGTCGGTGGTCATCCCATTCGCAACTAGTCGCTGCTGACTGAATAGTAATTCCACGCTCACGCTCTTGGTCCATGAAATCTGTGGTCGCTTCACCATCGTGCACCTCACCGATTTTGTGGATTTTGCCGGTAAGGCTCAAAATACGTTCCGTGGTAGTCGTTTTACCCGCATCAACGTGTGCGAAAATTCCGATATTTCGGTATTTAGATAAGTCAGTCATAACAGTAATCTTTAAAAATTAAATAATATATTCGATATCAAGGAGGGCACGCCCAATCCCTTTGGCCGCGCGATAATACTACAACTGAGGAACTAACACTAAAGACTTTTGTAGCTATTTAGCATGATATCAAACGATACTGATTGTAGATGGCTCTCAAATAGATATATCTATATATAAAACAAATACTTATAAACAAAATGCACGACTTGCAGGGTCAACCATCATAATTTAGTAACTCCTCGGCCACTTGCTCACGAAAAAGATATTGCACAGGCTGGTTTATCAGCAGAGCAAATGTATGCCACTCATTGTTACGAAACACATACCCCGCATAGCAACTCACACCTTTCAAGGTACCAGACTTGGCAAATATATGGGGACTTTGCTGTGGCATTAGATCACGGTAAGACGCAAACTTATCCAATACATCCACCAGTTGATGGGCACTCAATTGGTTTGATCTTGATAACCCCGAACCATCTTCAATCACATAATTCTGCCAATTAAATTGTCTAGCGACATAGCTAGCTAGCATTTGGCGAGATTTCTGCTGACTGGCTGGAGAACCACTTTGCTCAATTCCGAGCAATAAGAATAACTGGCTAGCTATAAAGTTATTTGAATACTCAAGCATGGCCTGCACAATCTGCTCTAAAGGCCGTGTATTTGAGTGTATAAATAGGAGTGAAGCATTCTCAACTGAAGATGTCGGCAGCTCATTTTTATTATCAACAACCACACCAGCATTACGCAATTTAGCACTAAGCACTTGTATAAAATATTCGGGACTGCGCTTAGCAGATCCTAAGTTTATACGATGCTTACCCACGGGAAGCCCGCTTGCCAAGTGCTTAGCCATGGGCGTTAGAGGTGTTTGCGCTTCCCCACTTTTAACTCCTGTTGATGAAACCTCAAGTTCAATAGTATTAAAGTTAACTGCCAGCGCACTGGCCACAGCATCATAAGGATTATTGGTTCTGCCTCGATCGCTAAGATTCATGATAGAATCAAAGTAACTAGCATCTGAAATAATGTTTTCCAACCGCGTGATTCCAAGACGTTTGATCTTAGCCACAATCACATCAAGCTCTTCAGATATTAAGAACGGATCACCCAAACCCCTAACTATCAGGACATGGTTGTATTTATCTAAATAGAACTCTGTTTTAAATCGATGCTTACGCCCCCAATATTCCAATGCTACAAGTGCTGTAAGCAATTTGACTGTAGATGCAGGTATTAATGCTTGGCTTGCTTGTTTTGCGATAAGCTCGCGATGTTTTGTATCTACCAACACAATGGCAGCTGATGACATGCCATATAATTTATTAAGTGCATCTCCAGCATGACTATGAGCGCCAAATAGCAGCAGCATACAGCTCACAACACATTGCACTTTCATCCTATTAATTACATTATCCTTATACATTAGTGGCTACCATATTATTTTACAGACAAGACATCTAGTTATTTTATATACAATCGGCTGTATACTTATCAATAAATGAAATCAATTGTAGCAAGTGTCAAAATGCAATCCATCGAAAGCAATGATTACGAAAATATCCTGCTAAACACTTCAGGACTATTGGATGTACGCGCACCTGTTGAATTCCATCAAGGTGCTTTTCCAAGTGCAGCAAACTTTCCATTGCTTAACGATGATGAACGCCACCAAGTAGGCATTTGCTATAAAAACAAAGGTCAACAACAAGCTATTGAGTACGGCCATCAATTAGTTAAAGGAGAAGTCAAACGACAACGCGTTAAGCAGTGGGTAAATTACACTAAGCAACACGACAATGTATATTTATATTGTTTCCGCGGCGGGCTTAGATCTAAAATCACACAACAATGGTTGCATGATGCGGGCGTGAATATACCTAGAGTACAGGGCGGTTATAAAGCACTTAGGCATTACCTGATAAATCAATTGGCATGTAGCCACCAACATTTTAACTTTATTTTACTGGGCGGTCTCACGGGTTGCAGAAAAACACAGCTTATTAAAAATCTTGCGCACGGCATTGATCTTGAAGGTGCTGCACATCATAGAGGTTCCAGTTTTGGCGCGCATTCTACCGCACAAAGTAGCCAGATTAATTTTGAAAATCAAGTTGCGATAGATTTTTTACGTGCACAAAAAAATGGAACTGAGACCATAGCACTGGAAGATGAAAGCCGTTTTATTGGCAGTGTTGATATTCCAAAAAATATTTTCACTAAAATGCGTTGTTCTCCGCTCGTAGTTGTTGAAAGCAAGTTCGAAACGCGACTTCAGCAACTACTAAAAGAATATGTTATCGACATGGAACAAGAATTCATTGCAGTTCATTCCAATTCTGACGATGCATTTGATTATTTTTCGTAATACTTACTAAACAGTTTAAAAAGAATTAGCAAACGCCTTGGCTCACATCGCTGGAAAACAATATCACAGAGCATGCAGCAAGCACTTGCAATGCATAAGTCCCAGCGTGACATACAAAATCATTTAACCTGGTTAACACCTTTGCTGCGTGATTATTACGACCCCATGTATAACTCGCAGCTTACCCGACGCGCTGATAACATCATTTTCCGCGGTGACTACCATGAATGCTGCGAATATTTGAACCACTACAAACCAAATATGCCCTAATCACGCGTATACTTATACGCACCTCATAAAACACTAATCAAGGAGATATTCCAAGATGGATTGGACTGTTTATTTATCAGGTGAAATTCATACTGACTGGCGCGCACAAATAAAACAAGGCGCTCAATCGCTTGGCCTACCGATCACTTTTACTTCCGCCGTTACAGATCACGAAGCTAGCGATGCCGCAGGCGATATGCTTGAACCTGTTAGCGAAGGTTACTGGCGTGATCATAAATCGTCAAAAGTTAACGCTATCCGCACTAAGACACTAATAGAGGCTTGCGATATTGCCATCGTCAGATTTGGCGATAAATACAAACAATGGAATGCTGCTTTCGATGCCGGGTTTTGCGCTGCCTTAGGCAAACCTTACGTCACATTACATGATGAAAATATTATCCATCCTTTAAAAGAAGTAGACGCCGCTGCTATGGCATGGGCACAAACACCTGATGAAGTAGTAGCAATCTTAAAGTATGCCACTAACAACAAGTAAACAATTTAATTGCGCTGGCGATAGATAATGGAACCCATCAACATCCTTTGGCTTTCTTTAGGACTGATATTTGTCCTTTTCATTATTGCCAGCATAATTATCTACGCCAATGCCAAGCGCAGTATGCCATTTGTAGACGCTATCTATACTAAGCAATCATCATCAAAAACCAGTTACTGGAAAGTTGTCAAAGGAACTATTCAAGATGCAAAGTTAGATTATCGTGACCATAAAAGAACTCTCAGAAAACCAGTGCGGCAATATCGCCCACGTATTACTTATGAATATTACGCTTATGATCGCAAATACAGCCATTCAATCCCACTAATGGATTGGACAAATAACAAACACAAAGCAACCCATGCTTTAAAAAAACATCAGCCTTCGAACAATTTAGTAGTCAGATTCCATCCCAAACAACCTGAAACATCCATTATCGAGCTGAATAGCTAAACTCTCATTCTATACATGATTTTCTACCAGTTATCCCTTGTGGCAGTCCTTCTTCCGCAACAACTCACTATCAGACTAAAGTTTTTCCTACAGCACTCGATACCAGAGAGTGAGTTGGTATATCCCATAGCGTTGCTAATGTTTAGCCAACGGAAACTATCAGCAAGGAATATAGACACCCATGGAACGTGGCACAAAAAAAACAAGAATCATCGGGTTCGCATATATTGCTATGCTGCCACTGCTTGCTTTATTGATTACCTTCGTGCCGCTAAAAAGTAATGCAGTTGTAGAGTTACCTTTTCTTGAAACAACGTCCTATTCAAGAATACTCGCATTTGGAGGCTTTCCTGATTGCGCATCAGCTTGCCCTCTGAGTCTCTCTACACTGCGGCAGACTTATCTTGAATATCAAAACACAACAAACAAAAATGATTTGGGCGTCATTTTTGTCAATATTCAACGCGACACACCACAAGAACTCTCACGCGCTTACATAAAAAGCTTCCATAAAGACTTTGAAGCTTATTCTGCCAAATCAAGCGATACAAAAGAATTTTACACATCACTGGCGCTTAAAACATTCGATGCCAATGAAGAAATAAAAAGCCATAACGGATTTATCTACTTATTTGCAGCAGCAGATAATCAATGGCAGCTTGAACAAGTTTTCAAGAACGATGTTAGTAAAAAAACTCTTCTCGACCATTTAATCAATCACCCTGTCTAACAGAGAAATATTATGCTTGGAATATACAACCCAAACTTACTTAATCACAGCGACAAAATTAACACATCTCTACTTGATGATCATCGTGCTGCAGACAACATGATGATGAAAGTGCTGCTTGCTCACTGGCTCATTGCATCAACTGCAATGGGGTTAGCACACGGCATGTATTTGTTTGGGTTTGTTGGGGGCGCGGTAATATGTGCTTTTGCATACTCCGCCAAGCGTGTATTAACCGGAACTGTATACTTCAGACTGATTGTAGCTGCATGCTTTATGATGTTTTCTGCTATTTATATACAACAGAATCTAGGCAGAATTGAAATGCATTTCCACGTGTTTGTTGCTTTAGCTATTTTGGCGCGCTACAAAGACATCCTGCCTCAAGTCTCTGCTTTGACTACCATACTTATACATCATCTAATTATTAATTACTGTCAAAGTGAAAACATCACTGCACTTGGCTCACCTCTGACATTATTCAATTATGGGACTGGCCTGGATATTATCTTTATTCACGCGGTATTTGCTGTTATGGAGTCCATAGTGCTCGGAGTGATTATTTATCAGATTACTCAACAATTTTGCGAGAATTTAAATACTTCATTTGACAACATGGAAGTGATATCAACATTAGATAATGTAATTACTAACAAGAGTCTATCCAGTAAAGTATCTGAGTCGAATAAATATGCACACTTAGTCAATGATCTACTAGCATTGATGAACTCCAACACTTCTTTACGTAGTGCTCTGGATAAGGCCAGCGTAAGTTTAATGCTAACCAATAATGAACTTGAAATTGTCGACTGCAACTCGACAGTAGGAACATTATTTGTAAATGCGATGGATGAAATCAAAACACTAGTACCAAACTTGGACTGCAGCAATCCAAGTGGCACATCAATTCAGCCTCTATTAGCCAAGGCCAATAGACAAGTCGACTTTTCCCAGCTTACACAGCAAGAAAATTTACAGATAAACCTAGGAGACAACATCTTCAAAGTAATTATTAATCCTGTAACAAACGATGCTGGCAAACGCTTAGGCCTAATTATTGAATGGCAAGACCATACGGCCGAATACAGAATTGAAAACGAAATCAATACTATTGTCGAATCGGCTAAGGCCGGTGACCTTAGCCAAAGAATTGATCTTGTCAACAAAACTGGATTCTTTGAACGCCTAAGTCATGGCATTAATGACATGATCACAGTCGTAGAGCGTAATTTAGATGATATCGCAAGTACTGTTATATCAATGTCACACGGCGATTTAAGCAATCATGTTACCACTGAAGACCAAGGTCGATTTGCAGAGGTACGTGAAAGCATAAATGACACTTTGACCAATCTAGAGCAAATGGTGCAACAAATTCGCGCCGCATCGAATGTCATAACCCATTCCTCACAAGAAATTACTAATGTCGGAGATAATTTACTGCATCGTGCAGAAACGCAATCTGCCAACTTAGAACAAACTGCTGCCAGTATGGAAGAAATGACTAGCACGGTTAGAAATAACGCCCAAAATGCCAGAGAAGCCAGCGAACTTTCAAGCACAAGTACCGAACAAGCCCAACATGGTGGTTCTGTCGTGAAGGAAGCTATTGAAGCTATGCATGAGATTAATGCATCGAGCAACAAGATTGCCAGCATTACAAACGTGATTGATGAAATTGCATTCCAAACCAACCTACTTGCACTTAATGCAGCCGTGGAAGCAGCGCGGGCAGGTGAGCAAGGACGTGGGTTTGCAGTTGTAGCTACAGAAGTACGCAACCTTGCACAACGTAGTGCCACTGCTGCAAAAGAAATCAAAGATTTGATTGAAGATAGTGTAGATAAAATTAAAGCTGGAAATAGCCTGGTCGATCAATCCGGTAAAGTACTAGAAGATGTCGTTAACTCTGTATCCCAGGTGAATCATTTGATGTCTGAAATTGCATCAGCCAATCAAGAGCAATCACTAGGTATTGAACAGGTTAACGCTGCGATCAATCAAATGGACGAGATGACGCAGAAAAATACTAATCTGGTGCAAGACACGACTAAAGCCAGTGGTGAACTCTTCGATCAAGCCAACAAGATGAATTCACTAATGAATTTCTTTTCAAACTCGGAAGAGAAACACACCTCAGAAGAAGACGAGTTTGAGAATATGTTTGAAGAGCACAACCAAGCAGGTGCAGCCTAAGTAATAGCGTTGGATTTAAAGCATTATTGAAACACGCCAGTATTTCTAGTTAGCGGTGAAATATATATCCCCATAGCTCGCGATCGCCTGCGATTGTGAGTTATCGGTGTCAGTCATAATTGCAACACCATCAATACGGTCTATATCCAGACCAAAGTATTTTTTAAAATCTTGCTTAACATTTACTTTTTCAACCTTCCAGGAATCACTATCATTTTGATTCCTCAATGGAATCATTACCGCTTTTTCAGTGTAAGCATTGGGCCAAGAAACAGGCGGCTGTACATTGCTAGACCAAACATAATTCAAAGCATTTGTTTTCCAGGGCATTAGACCACGCTTAACAATCACATAAATACGTGCAGCATAATCGTCTCCTTGCTTAGTTTGCTCATTAATTGGGGTAAGAGACTTATCCACCCGCCAAGACCAATTCAAGTAAGGTGTTTCATTCAAATCCACTTTAATTTTTTTAAATAACGCAGAAGCCGCTGCATTTGCATTTGCCTGCAAATGCTTTTGTCCTTCCTCACTAGCAATTTTATAATCAGTTGTGCCGCTAAATGATTTCTCATCCCAGCCAGACAGATCCATTCGGGAAAAATCACCTACCGCGATCCTGTTTATATTCGAGTAAGCATTCGCAACACAAAGAATCAAAACCAAAGTTAAACTAGCTTTATACATATTTCACTTGCAAGTCCAATTACTGATACATTAGTAGACCGTAAATTAAGTAGAATATTTCACTATTTTAAAAAATCAGATCACACATTCATGAATCAAACATCAATCAAGCGTGGGCTTACACAAATTGCTAAAAATGACCGTGAAATAAAACAAGCAATAAAACTATACGGCTACCCCCAAACCCGAATACAGCCAGCAGGATTTAAGACATTGGTAAACACTATTATCAGCCAGCAGTTATCGGCCAAGGCTGCGCAGTCGATCACACAAAAAGTGCATGCGTGTTTGGATGAGATAACACCTGCATGCGTCAACAAGAAACGCTCAAGCACGCTAAGGAAAGCGGGCCTTTCTGAACGTAAAGTTTCCTATATAAAAGGATTGGCTAAAGCGATTCTAAAAGGAGATTTTGATCCTGAGAAATTACCATCAATGAGTGATGCCGACGTCATTCTGGACATCACCAAATTGCATGGCTTTGGAGAATGGAGCGCAGAAATATATTTAATGTTTTCACTCGGTCGCAAAGATATATTCCCGGCTAATGATTTGGCATTACAAATGGCTTTAGCTAAACTCAAAAAACTGGAAGACAAACCAACACCCAAACAGGCACGCGCCCTTGTCAACCACTGGGCCCCATGGAGAAGTGCTGGCAGTTTATTCCTCTGGCATTATTATCAACACAGCAAATAAATAATTAACTGGCAAAGTCGTTTGAAATTAACTTTACTTTGCTGCCTTCAAAAGTATTATTTTCAACCTGCTCTTTGGTGCTGGTTAGGTTTCTCAAAAACACAACTCTATTCGACGATGTATCATTAGTAAATTTATTATTGCGCACAATAATTGTCTCACCAGGATTAGTGCCGCCCTCACAGCCTATGCATATAGCAGTAGTAATATTATCGCTTAGCGGGCCCTTTTGGATAACATTATCCTCAATCAGCACTGAACCACCATTAGCTATATCAATAGAATAACTGGCATTTCCATCCATACCATCAGCAATTTCATTGCCAATTACCTCAGTATAAATGGCTCTAGACTTAATATGGTGGCCAGTTTTTTGTTTAATAAACAACGAATCGGTAACTTTTAGACGTTTAGCTCCATTAACATACAAACCATGCCCCCAACGCGGTGCCGGTTTGCCATTACTCTCAAACACAGATTTAGTAACAAAAATATCAGCCTCGGGATGATCACCGGTCATGATACCTACTTCATTGTTGTAAAAGTAAGAGTCGAATACAAATAAACGTTTGCCATTGAAGCGAATACCTGAACCATTTAAGTCTGGCACTTTAGCATTAATAAACTCCAGACCATCAATACGCACGTTATCGCCAGTAATTACAAAAATGCCTTTGCCTTCACAAGTAACATCTTGAAAGCGGACTTTAGCTTTGTGATTCGGCCAACCTTTTGGTCGAATAGTAATATTATCAACACCAAGTGATGCGCAATCACGGTAGGTGCCTGGAACTATTTCAACAATGTCTCCTTCCTGTATAACGTCTTGCACTTCCTGCATTGACTGATAGGTCTGGCCTGGACCCATATATAATGTCCTGGCTTGCAATGGTGCCACCAACAATAAACTCACGATTAAAAGAGCAACTAGTTTTATATTCATATGTCAACTGTATTTATGGATTAGAAATTTTTCTTCACAGAATCATAAGTATGATCCATCTTGCGGATTAAAATGGTAGTATGCACAACCGGCTAGCCAAGTAACACGACTGGCTCACAAATCGCACCATCTGTGGGTTAGCATTATTCCTAAAAATACACATGGAAATTGTTGATTTACTAACAACCCTACAACCTAAACAGGTCGATAACGCGCGCCGTAAACGTGTTGGTTGTTCGGGTGATGGTGGCTATGTCATCATGGACCATCAAAACTTATCCGATACTGTTCTTTACTCTTACGGCATCGAAGATAATGACAGTTTTGATCAGCACTTCCATAAACTATACGGTAGTCATGTGCATCAATATGACTTTACTATTTCTCCGCCACCTTCTCGACCAGGTTTCAGCTTTACCCAAGAAGGTATTAGCCATGAAAAGACTGACAATTGTGATACTTTACACAGCCACATCAATAAAAACGGAGATAACGATAAACATATTTTTTTAAAAATGGACGTCGAAGGTGCCGAATGGCTAACTTTTCTACATATGCCAGAAGACACTCTACAGCAATGCGATCAGATTGCTCTTGAAATGCATGACCTATCAGGCTTGGGTGTAAATACCATGTACCCAACTGTTACTCTAGAAGAAAAAGTAGCAGTACTAAAAAAAATAACCAACTATTTTCACTGCTGGAATGTGCATGCAAACAATTACGCCAGTATGTTTATTGTTGACGGTTATAAAATCCCCGATGTAATGGAAATGACTTTTGTCAATAAAGCTTTGCATCCTGGGGGTGAACCTGCGAATGAGATTTTTCCCACCAATCACGACCAGGCTTGCCATGCACGCATGCAAGATCATAAGTTAGATTTTTGGCCATTTTATTCCGGCAAAGAACTCATAGCCCCGAAGAAACCATTTTGGCAGCAGAAAACTGCGCGTTTAAAACGTAGCTTAAGTACGCGAAAGTGGAAGTACTTGAGAAATAGGCATAAATAAGCAACTACTGCGTCGAGTCAGTAGCAACAATAGATGTATATAAATCTACATATTGCTTAGCATTCTTATCCCAGTCAAAACTGCGCGCATAGTATTGTCTGGCAGTAATATGCTTTTCCAGTGCGCTATCATTATCAGCCAAGCCCTCAAGTAACACATTAGCCATGTACTGGGAGTCAAAGTTTTCCCAATAGTAAACCTGGTCTCCACCCACCTCCGGCAGACTGGTTTTATTTGAACAAAATACTGGCTTGCCAAAATGTAATGCTTCAATCACCGGCAAACCAAACCCTTCTTGCAATGAAGGAAACACAAATGCGCGACAAGCTTGCAAGTATTGATATTTTTCCTGTTCAGATACTTGCCCAAGGAAAATAACAGCTTCAGTAATGTGCTTATCTTTCGCTTCTGTGACTAATTCATTTTTATATTTATCCTTAATGCTACCAGCAACCAGCAATTTCAACTGACTGGATGAACTTTGTTGACGAACTTTCTGCAACATGCCCAACAGACTATGAATATTTTTACGTTTTAAGCCACCTAAAGTAAATAAAAACTCGCCATATTTATCTTCTAACTGACGACTTGAATCCATACTTATACTTGGAGGTATTTTTACCCCATTAGTGATTACATGAGTACTATGATGACGACTTTTTATATGCTTGTTATATTCTTCAAAAGCAAAATTTGAAATAAATGCCAGATGAGCCACTCTACTAAGACGGTAGTTTAATCTGTTACTGGCACGCTTTCTTTCCAGAGCATGGAAATCATGGATAGTTAGCAAAGTCCTATGCTTATCATTATCACTAGGACCCCATGGCGAATAAAAATGTAAGTAGTGATAAACATCATGTTTAGGTATCTCACATAAGAAACCAGGCCGTCCTGTTAAATAATAAAGAATTCGGTGTAAGCCTTTGTAATTTGGCGTGATTACTTGATTAGCACCTACACGCCGATCAAACTCCTCACGCAAAGCGCTTGGTACAACATATGTGAATTCAAAACCATCAGCTGCTAAACGATTAAGCGCCTCTGCAAGATTAAGTGCGACTTCCGCCAAACCGCAATAAGGCGTGGATATTTTACCAAAGTCGATTATGATTGATTTTTGATTAGCCACTTATTGAAAAATATCATTAATTTTTATGGGTTAGATTACTATTCAATCTAGACTTATGATTACATCCAGAAAAAACTGCACAAATTGTTTCCAGTCACCAACGCTGTTGAGGGTAACATATGAAATCAATGATCCAGATTGTTATTACTACACTAGTACTTGCATTTACATCTCAAGGTTACGCAGGCCAGTATAATTCGATTCTTAACCTAGGAGATACCTTACCTGCTTTTAATGACTTGCCTTCAACTTCCGGAGACATATTATCTTCCAGCGACCTGGATGAAGATATCCTGGTACTTGTTTCACTTGCCAATCATTGCCCATGGGTAAAAGGCATGGATAAGGACCTGGTCGCTTTAAGCCATGAATTCAGTGACAGTAATGTTCGCATTATAGGGTTAAGTATGAATCATAGAGAAGATGACAGAATGCCGGCAATGAAACAGCACGCAAACAAAGTCGGTTATAATTTTGATTACCTATACGATGAAAGTCAGGACTTGGGCCGGGCATTAGGCGCTACCCGGACACCAGAGTACTTTATCTTCAATAAAGCACGTGAATTAATATATATGGGGGCACTGTACAATTCCCCTGCAAAAATGTCTGGCAACGGCAGCATCAAACATATTAACGGCGAACCCACAGAACATTATGTCAGGGACGCCATTCATGCCACGCTGGCAGGCAAAGCTGTTGCAGTCGCCGAGACACGTGCCCATGGATGCACAGTGAAATATGTACAGTAAATTTATTGCAATCTACTTACTTACACTATCGGTTTGCTTAACTTCTAGCGTTACTGCCACAAATGATGATAGCGCACTCATGGTGCCGCTAACTCTTGATCAATGGAATAATAAATTATCTGATTATCAACCCAGGGTTGTTGTGGTTGACATGTGGGCAATGTGGTGCACCAGTTGTTTAGAACGCTTTCCTGAAATGGTCAAAATGCATCAGCGCTATAAAGATAATGACATTGTTTTTGTCAGCATGAATCTGGATGACAGAGAAGATACTGAATCGATTAACGCTGCCAATCGTTTCTTACACAAAATGAATGCATTATTTGAACATTTTCATATGGATGAAAATATTATGCATACATTTGAA
>JANQKJ010000264.1 GCA_028281205.1 Gammaproteobacteria bacterium | reverse complement strand
TCCTCTGTGGTACCCACTGCTTCTACTTTTCGCTCTTCTAACCCTCGGGTATTAAAATCATAATCTGTTGTAACCAGCCGTTCGTTAATAGAAACATCTTTATGACCATTTGCGTCCCGGGCAACGGAAAAGTCAGTGCCTAAACAGTTTGTAGTCGCTTCTCCAAAAACAGCGGCAATGCGTTTATTATTAAAGGGTTTCTCAAAGAAGTAAGTGGCCTTTTTACCTTTTGCGTTGATGTATGAAGTTTCTAAATCATTTACATAAGTGATATCAATTTTTTCTACCTCACCTGCTCTCGTGCTAGCAATAGCACGCCCCTGATTATCATATTCAATAAAATGTGTTTGTATCTTAACAAGATCCTCTCCTGATTTAAGCTCATCAAATATACCCGTTAGGGCATTAGGGAAATTAACATCATCATACGTGTAATGAATTTGGCTATCATCCTGATACTTTACCCCGGTTAAACGAAGAAAATCATCTCGTAAAAAAAGAATCTTTTTACCTTCTGGGTCAACTAATTGAGAGATACGCCCACCGGGAACTAGTAATAACGTTATTGTCGGGCCATTACTATGGGTCACGACGATTTCCGTAGTACTGTTGTAAGTTAAACTATGACGAAAACCTTCTTTGCTAATGATTCTTAACAAACGACCTGTTTCATCATATTCCTCTACAATATCTTCTGTCGTTACAAGACGCCATCCTTCGGATAATTTCTCTAATACATTATGCTCATCGGGCGAAGCAGTCTGAATACCAATACCCGAATAGATATAAGGTATGCCCTTACCATCTGCTCTACCCGCGGTCACAACACCAGTGGTTTCATCATAATTAATACGTTGACTATAAGAATAGGTCCATATACCCGTAGTGCTATTGTAATAGCGGTTTAATCGTAACGGGAAAGGGCCATGGCCCTTGTAATCGTTTTGCTGGACAAACTTATTACCAGTCGCGACGTTAACTGGATTACTAGTATTTTTACAATTGTTACCACATTCAGGCGAAGTAGAAGCTTCATTACAAGTATTATAAGGGCCGCCCTGACAGATTCTTACGCAATAATCAACCTGTTGGCTCGCAGAACAGAGTAGAGAGTCTGGATTTGGAATTTGGCCGGCGCATTGAGTTCGACATGCTAATTCTTCAAGATAATTTTCTGGGTCTATTACATGTACCGCCCACTTATTGCATTCGGCATGAGAAAACTTCGTTATGATGCTACTTAGAAAAACTACTATTATAAAAAAATACCGCTTCATCAGCATTTGTTTCACTCCTACCACTACTTTAATGTTCCCAATATCTAAATAACTTTAGTCATTTGCTCTAGCATTCAGGTGTTCAATTTGGTTATGGGTAAATTGGCCACTATCGTGAAATTTCAGTTTATATAAAAAATCGGCTGTATGTATTAAAGGGCTTAATATATGACCCACTATTTGTCGCAATGACTCATGTTGTTGCAGTAACCCTGCAAGAGTCCCTTCATACCGATAGTAAAGATCAACTAAATACCTGCCTGTATTCGTTGTCATAAGAACATTATCACGGTAATTTCTCAGAGTATCGAGAAAGTTTTCCGTCGGTGTGCCCGCTGCAGCTACTTCTATTGCGCAGGGTGAACTGCCTAACGAGGTGTTTTCGTCAGTTACGATAAATGTGTTATCATCTTCATTGAGATCATATGTGTCGCTACTTGCACTAAGCTCAATAGTGTAAGTGGGAGGAGCCGATAACAAGATAGTTATTTTCAGAAAAGCCGTGGCATTTGCCGGTAAGCTATCAAGTGGGCAAGACAAACTCTGACCTGTTAGTTCGCAATTAGTGGTATTAAAATCGTCAGATATATAGGTATCTACATTACCAGAACTACCAAGGTCAGCAGATAGCATGATAGTATCTGCTGTGCTCTTACCACTATTAGTTAGCTGAGCTTCTACAGTGGCGCTAGACTCAGTAGTTGATACAGTAGCAAATGTTACTAAATCGACGGATTGTACATCTGCTTCGCTTTCGCTAAAAATAATATTATCTAATACTATCCGCCTTTGTAGTATATTGCTTGTCGATAACATATTGGCTTGAAATCGAATTGAGTGTATACCTTCCGAAATAGGCACAATAAATCGACCACGACTGTCAACAAATGACACATCAAAGATTTCATTATCATCAAGATATACTGAAAATTTACTAGAAATGTTAAAATTTATTGTTTCGTAGTCAAACCCAAGAAAACCCTCTGCAAAAAGCTGGGTCATAGTAATATGCGGTGCTCCAGAAATTGCCCCATAACTAACTTCTAGACTAAAATCACCATCAGAAACATTTTGATTGGCCACCTCCCAGTTTATCTCATGGTTGCTACGCTCCCATAATGCGGACAAGCCATTTTCAAAAGATTCTCTTAAATAACTCAAATGAACAGGTACCGACATCGCATTATTAGGTTCAGTATTTGAAAAATACTCTTCAAAATTGCTAAAACCGTCACTATCATCATCGGAAGAAGCATTACTTAATAAAGGATCTAGCGAATGTGTAATTTCCCACCCATCTGGCATACCATCGTCATCACTATCATCATCAAGTGGAGACGTGCCATACAACTCGATTTCAACGCTGTCACTTAAGTTATCATCATCACTATCGTCGTCCTTTGGGTCAGTATTGTGAATATATTCCATTCTATTAGTTAAACCATCGTTATCACTATCGATATCAGCATCTGAACTATTGAGAAAATCAAGACCCTGAGTGATCTCCCAAAAGTTTGGTAGTAGGTCACCATCCGTATCAGTTACATCGTCACAAGCTACCCCCACCGGTGCAAAAGCATGAGCTACATCAATCCAATCAAACCCTAAATCAGTGGCAGACGACTGAATACCGCAAACTGCATGATGGAATGTAGTATCTGGTTGCCAGTAAGCTTGGTTCGCGAGTAAAAACGTATCAAACGCTTTTCTGATGTCCCAGTTTGATGTGTTGGAAAGTAGATAAAAAGCTTTATTAAAGATACCACTGCTAAAGTGAACGTCCATGCCTGGCTCATAACTAGAAATATGATCAATAGATTTGCCATCACGTGTCGGTTCCGCAAAATAACGCAATGAATCTTCTGGATTAACAGTCATTTCAAACCCTACTAGCCAATCATTCTGACCGCGAAAAAACACTTCAGCCCCCTCTCCTGCTATGTCAGAAAAAGACTCATTAATACCGCCAGATTGGTCCGCGTAAATTAATCCAGAATAACGTTCCGTAAACCCATGGGCAATTTCATGGGAGATAATGTCTAGCGTTGTATAAGGATAGTAAGTAAAACGTCCATCGCCTAAGAGTATCTTTGAACCATCCCAAGCAGCATTTTCTTTGCCCTGAAACAGGTTATTAAGCACAGTACCCCAATGAGCTACCGCATAAACGGATGTGGTTAAGGGTGGTTCGCCAACCCAAGCTTTGTACATATCAACTACGACACCAGAAAAAAAGTGTATATCGTTGATAGGAGAAAAAGCTCCATTAATTTCTTTGTAGGTATTTTCGCTACAGGGAAATGAATGAATGGGATCACCGGGCGCACTATCATCGTAAGTAGTGACTTCAGCATTTTGCATTAAACAATCAGCGCCCACCTGAGTAACATCTAAGGTATCGAAATCAGTACCGTATTCGTATCTCCCCGTTTTAAGGTTGCCGCCCGGCCCAGTAGCTTCGAGATAATTTAGCCCCTCCCATTGCCGGGCAATAGTGCCTGAGCTACTATCGATATGAAAGAAAGGTCGTGTCAAGTCATGACTGGCATTGCTTGCTAAAAAGCTAATTTGGTATACAGAAGTAACCTCACCGCTGTCGCTGACTACCAAGTATAGCTGACTCTTTTCATTTGAATAATGCCACCGCGGTTGCGGAGAGTTTTTTTTCAGCCAACTTTTGGCTATCTCCATAGC
>JANQKJ010000240.1 GCA_028281205.1 Gammaproteobacteria bacterium | reverse complement strand
GCCCATGTAGGTTGCCGGATTCATATACACCATATAGTTTGCTGGATTCATCGTCGCTGCATACATATTTGGGTCGATCGCATGCATATAGGAGGCTGGGTTCATCCAGTAAGCCATGGTTTGTGGATTCATCATGACGGCATATTGATTGAAGTTCATCCATGCCATCATGTTTTCGGGCTTCATGAATTCCATCCAAAACTGCGGTTGCATGAACTGCGCATAAGTTGCCGGGTTCGCGAATAGCATATGCATCATATTATGGGTCTTCGGATCGACGAACTTCATCCACGAGCTCGGGTGCGCCGCGTTAAAAGTCAACTTAGTTGAAGTAGGCGCTGTTGAAGCACCGAAACTGCCAAACCAGGCATTCGGATCGAAAAAATTCGGCTGCGAAGTATGGGCATAACTATGCGCATGAGTTTCGGCAGGTGTGGATTCGTTGGCCAACGAAATGGTGCTTGAGATCAGCAATACAGCACTGAGTAGCGCCAGGATTTTTTGCTTAAACATTTTGAGTCTCCTATCGATTTTTAAATTGAAAAATAATTGTTCAAAAATTCAAAGGACACTATTAAATATATTAGCAAATTCTTATATACTCATAAAAGGTTAGCCGATTTATCACCTTATGGATAGAAGGGTAATAGATGACTCCAAATCCCAGCCAGATCTCGTTGATTTCTCACAGCTTCGACAACATCCACCGGTATCTGGGAGTTATAAACCCAAAGTCTTATACTTGGAAACGGACTCTCATATAGCAAAGCCTTAGAAGGTCAACAACTTTTATCCAAAAACATAGAAAATGGAGGTGCAATGCCTTCTTTGTTTATGTCAGCTTTTGTGCCGCAAGAGGACATTCATATTTTTCAACGAAGTTAATAGCTTGAGGATAAATAAAACGTTATGGGTAATACGATTTGGGTATTAAATGAAAATACAGATGAAGACGAGTGGGATCACTCTCTTATTATTGCCAATGAGAAAGAACTTGATGACCTTGCAACTGAGTTGAACATAAAAAAAATTAGTGATTTCTACGATCATTCAATTTTAGCTGAAGAATACGGCGGAGATGTTAAACCTAACTTTGTGATTGCAAAGGATTTAGAAGAGATACTAAAAACGCTGATTAAAGCTATAAGCAATGGGAAACTAAACAGAAACGCTGAGCTTGTTGAAGAACTAGAGGACTGCTTAAGTAAAGTTGTAGATGCTAAGAATCAGGATCTTAAAGTACGCTTAGCGATTATCCCATGAATTGAAACCACTTTTTCAGATCAACACTTTAGAGCCAATAGCAGTCATTCTTTGCTTAGTTGAATCTTATTTCTCAAGTAGGCGTGGAATTAATTCGACTAAATTACATGGGCGGTGACGGTAGTCTAACTGCTGGCTAATTAACTTATCCCACGCGTCAGCACAGGCACCGGATGACCCAGGTAAACAAAAAATGTAAGTGCCATTGGCAACACCGGCAATTGCACGTGATTGCAAAGTCGAAGTACTGATTGATTCAAACGATAACACGCGAAACATTTCACCAAAGCCATCGATGACTTTATCTAATAAAGGTGTTACTGCTTCGGGAGTGCCATCACGACCGGTAACACCCGTGCCACCGGTAGTAATAATTACTTGCGGTGTTTTATCTGCAATCCATTGTGAAACTACCGCGCGGATTTGATATATATCATCAGCAACGATTTTCTTTTCACATAAAGTATGCCCGGTCTGTTCCAGTCGAGTGACTAATAATTTTCCAGACTTATCATCATCTTCAGTACGGGTGTCTGAGATAGTTAACACGGCAATAGATAAAGGTATGAACTCTCGGTTTTGATCAATCATAGCTAACCTTATGTAGATATTTATGCAATAAAATTAGCTTCACGCCAATTTTCTATAATTGCGCTGGCATTTTCATAATCACTTTCATCAACAACGACTCTAATTAAACCATTTGCAGGTAACTCCCCCATAGCGCCTTGTAAATACTCACCTAGTACCTGCGATGTGATGCCTTCGCTTTCCAGCAAACCTTTTATGATATTTGCTTCAATAGAGTTGAGTGCGTGCAGAACAGTTTTCATGGATATTTAGTGTTGTTTGTTAGGTAAAAGCTTTAAAATTAAGTATAACGTTATGTGAGAATAGCGTCAGATACTTGTGAGATTTACAGTCAGATAGACACTATGAAAATTGAGATATTCAGCGAATCCTATGATCCTTGGCAATGGGTGAAATCATATCAGGATGAGCGGGCTGATTTACAACATAATTTTGGAGCTACCACCGTATTCATTGGCACCATGCGGGATTTTAACGAGGGTGATGATGTGCAATCGATGTATCTGGAGCACTATCCGGGAATGACTGAAAAAAGCTTACAAAAAATTATCCAGCAAGCCTCCGAAAATTGGGATTTGCTGGATATTTGTATTGCCCACCGAGTTGGGCAGGTTTTTCCCGGTGAGCCGATAGTCTGTGTCGCAGTCTGGTCAGCACATAGAAAAGAGGCTTATGAGGCAAATCGCATGATCATGGAGCACCTCAAGTCTAGTGCCCCATTTTGGAAAAAAGAGCAATTAACGCATGAAGACCGCTGGGTAGACAACAATACAGAGGGATTCTAGTGTAATTCATTGATTTCTAATGAATATCTATTATTAGCCGATAATTATTCGAGGGCCAATAATCTATAATATCTGTAGGGTATTGTTAACTGTGAAATTCATAAGAGTGAATCAATGGACGCCATTATTATATTGCTAGCGCTGGTTGCTGGACTGATATTCCGCCGCTTCAACTATCCACCATTACTTGGTTATTTACTTGCGGGTTTTGCCGCGCATGAGATTGGTGTAGGTAATATTGACGTAATTACGGTGTTGGCTGATATCGGCATTTTACTTCTATTATTTACCATTGGTTTAAAGCTCAATATTAGGCAATTGGCAGCACCTTACGTATGGGGAGCTGCATCACTACATATGATTATTGCGGTATTGCTAACAGCGCCGGTAATTATGGCTGCTGGATATTGGATGCCAGCACTTGAATTTACAGAGTCAGTATCAGTTTGGGCATTGGCGTTTGCCTTGTCTTTTTCCAGTACCGTGTTTGCAGTAAAGATTTTTGATGAGCGTGGTGAAAGTGCTGCACTGCATGCCTCGATTGCGATTGGTATTCTCATTATTCAAGATCTATTCGCAGTTGGCTACTTGGTTTTCACCGCCGAAAAATCAATTGAGCCAACAGCAGTTATTTTACTCGCACTGCCACTAATACGACCTCTCTTATTATATTTGCAGAGGGTCTCTGGTCATGGAGAGTTGCTGGTTTTGTTTGGTGTAGTTGCAGCACTTGGAGCGGCAGAATTGTTTGAGTTGTTTAATCTCAAGGGTGGGTTAGGTGCATTATTATTTGGCATCTTATTAGGTAATAGTGAACGGTCAAATGAGCTTTATAAAAATCTACTAAACTTAAAAGACTTGTTCTTGATAGGTTTCTTTTTGCAAATCGGTTATTACGGTTTGCCTTCAATCGAAATGCTGATTGTGGCGTTTACCTTAGCACTATTAGTGTTTATTCGTCCGGTTATCTATTATTTCTTGTTAGTCGCGTTTAAAGTCAGATCAAGAACCGCTTTTCTGTCTGGCATTGCACTATTTAACTATAGTGAGTTTGGTTTAATTGTTGCGGCAATAGCTGTAAGTAATGGTATTCTTTCTACAGAGTGGTTAACTACCTTGGCACTCGCCGTGTCGATTTCATTTTTTATATCAACACCATTTAATACCAGGGTGCATAGCTTGTTTAGCAAGAATCATCAATATCTGGAGAGGTTTGAACGCAAAGAGCGGCTCGAACAGGAAAAAATTCCGTCGATTGGGAATGCTAAAATTATCGTGCTAGGTCTGGGCCGTGTAGGCTATGGCGCATATATGGCATTGGATGAAAAATTCAAAGGCATGGTAATTGGTATTGATGAACAACAGTCAGTGATTGATGAGTATCGTGAGCAAGGAATAAATTGTATCTGTGCCGACGCCAATGACTATGAGTTTTGGAATCAGTCGCACTTAGAGGATTGTGATAAAATTTTCGTATGTTTGTCTAATCATAAAGAAAATATGTACATTGTTAATTTAGCACGCGAGATGGGTTATAAAAATGTGTTAGCTGTAGTGTCCCAATTCACGGACGAGCAAAAAGAATTGGAAGAACATGGATGTATATCATTTAATTTGTTTGCTGAGGCAGGGCATGGTTTCGCTGATCATGTACTAACTGAATTGCAGTCAAAGTAATTCAAACGGAGATCTTGGTTGGACTGGAAAATACATCAAAAACAACTTCAATATGACGGTCATTTCAAAGTCACGCAGTACCAACTAACACATCAAAAGTATGATGGTAATGAAACGCCCATGTTGCGGCGTGAATTGGTTGCCAGGAATGACGCAGTCGCGATGGTTGCATATGACCCGCATAGTGACGAATTAGTATTAGTTGAACAATTTCGTATTGGTGCAATAAATGAACAACAGCCCTGGCTTATAGAAATTGTTGCCGGCTTAATCGAACAAGATGAAGTGCCTGAGAATGTTGTAATTAGAGAGTGTCAGGAAGAGATTGGTTGCGAACCAAGTGAGTTATTAAAAATTGGCGGCTTCTATACCAGTCCTGGTGGTAATACAGAATGGATACAACTTTATATTGGTAAGATTTCGGTTTCTGAAGTTGCGCAATCTGGAGGCTTAGACCAAGAAGGCGAAGATATTAAAGTAATAGTCGTTCCTGCTTCAGATATTCCTTATATGCTGTCAACGGGTGAAATAAGATCAGCGATAGCCATTATAGGTTTGCAGTGGTTTGTCATGAATCGCGAAAATATCAGGCAAACATGGCTGCAGTGACTCATGCATTTAGCTTAGTTTTTATAATATAAATGTCATTAGTAACAACTTAATAAAACTTATTTTTTCCAGCCTTACATCTCAGTAAATGTAGTATTAATTTAGGCTGAAGCACTTACGACTCTGAGAACTATCAGACTGATTTATTTACGAGGAGATCAACGTGTACATAGAATTTCTATTCTACACGAGCGTCGTTCATATCCTTTGTTAATAGCATTACTGAGTTTGATAATCATTAAGACGACTGCTTTTGCAGACAATACTAATATGGTTCATGCAGAACATAGTGATCAGCAGCTGCAAGAACAAAGCGTTAAGCAGTTGCTCAATTGGATTCGTTTTAAAATGTCCCAACTTGACTTTAATGTTGGAGATGAGATGCTGAGAATTGAGTGTTTGCCAAAATCTGAAATGTATAAGTTGGCATTTGGGAAAAACATTCCTAGATTGGGTGGTGGATCTACACCAAACGTATATGGTTTATATAATTATCAGAATGAAACTATCTATGTAATTGACTCTATTAATCTAAATACAATAACAGGCAAGGCCATCTTGTTGCATGAGTTAGTGCATTATCTACAATATCAAAATGGGCATAATGATTTAGTTGAATGCAAGAACCGACTAGAATATCTGACCTAATTAATTCGACAATTCTATTTTCAGAAATATTTTATTGTAGCGCTGTTCGTTTTTCTTGGTTCTATACAATACGCCTTTTGATTCGGTTGCGCGCGTATCTGTATTTCCTCCAATTTCAAACCATTGTCCTAATGGAACTTGTAGCGTTGTATCAACGTAGGTTTGATCTTGTCCATAACCTTGGTATGTCTGACGGTTGCTCGAAGTGCTTTGAATATTGACATTCGCCGTTTTGCCATCTGCACTACGTGCGATGACATAAAATCCATTTTGCTTGGATGGAGATAAATGATTGTGCTCTATGAGAAAGTTGCCATTAGGCCGTTGTATATAAGAATAAATGGGAATGATGTGTAAACTTTCTCTTGAAACAAAAGCGGGTTTACCTTCCTGAACACGTACAAACTGGGTTTTATCGCTTTTATCTTCTGTGTTGCGTGAATCAATTTTTACTGTTACGCCTGTATCATCCCGTGGGTATCTACCGACATTAATTTCTGCATCGCCTGTGCGTGCAGTAATAGACGCATCGATATTATTTTCTCTAGTGGTAACAAATTCGTCATTGGTAACGGTGATGAGAAATGACTTGCTTGCTTTATCAAGCGTAGAAATTAAATTTTCGATTTCTTGCTTACGTTGGGCGGACGTTTTGACGAAAAGCTGGTATCCATCGCCACTAATAGCTTCGTTTTCTTGTAGTAATGGTTTTAATAATGGGATCACTTCATTGGCAGGACGGTTTTTTAAATCAAAGTAGTGAATACTGCCGGCCGCATATGCAGTTGAAAACAAAATTAATGCAACTACAAAAGACCATAATGTTTTCATATCAAATGCTTACTCTTCTTAAATCGGCGACTGGTTCACTGTGATTCCAGCAATCCGAAAATACTTTGTCTAGTTCAGTGCAGCGTGTCTTATCGTTAAAGTTTACAGTGCCTTCGTAACGGTCCGATAGAGGATTATATAAATACCCCTTGCCATCAGCAGTTACAAAGCTTTCATTATAGACAGCGTATTCGCTGGAGAGTTTTCTGAAAGAAACCTTAGATGGAACCCGGTCGGCAAAATTAATCATGCGATGACCGTTTTTAATCGCGTTGGTGCTGTCAAACAGCAGGATGCG
>JANQKJ010000201.1 GCA_028281205.1 Gammaproteobacteria bacterium | reverse complement strand
GAAACGTGTTCGCGACGTTGCGTACAAGCTTCGACTGAGGCCTCTGAGTCGGTGAGTTTTTATTTCACCTTTAACGGAGGTCAATATGAACTCAAATATTAAATTACTGGTTGGCGATAAATTCGAGCCATTTGCACAGAGGCAAGACGCGATAACGCTGTCGCAGCTGCAAAGCGAATTGATAGGTAAAGTAAAGTCACTCTCCTCTGAACGGCAAACTGTTTTAGTTCCTGGACAAGGTTTGAGCGAAGCACAGCTGGAAAATTTATTTGAAATGCATAAAAGCTCGCCGTGCAGATCGCAATATGATCTTAGCTTGCTGCAAAACCAACCACAACGCGCCGCCAGCACCCACTCACACAAGCATAGACCAGAAAATACCTTGATATCGGTCCCGGAAAGATTATCCGATAGTTTGTATGAAGTACATCTGATGATCGATGAACGTTGTGAATTAATGCGTGATCATCAAACTGGTCAACACGTGCAAGGTGTACTACTACTCGAAGCAGCCCGACAGGCACTGCTGGCAGTTTCTGAAGCTTATTTATTGCCAAAGAACGGTTCGAAGTTTTATTTCGTGATAAATGATATTGCAGTTAAGTATACGCACTTTGCTTTTCCATTAGCGGCGCGCATTCAATGCTCATTTGACAATATCGACACGCGTAAAACCAACCGCGTCATATTCTCCTCTGATGTCAACATCATGCAATGTGGTACTACTGCGACATCATTCCACTTTAACTATGCAGCAATGGAACACACTCGTATTGCAAACCGTGAAGACCGATTTGCCAATACAGTATTGAATACACATCTTGCGGAAGTAGCCAACAGGCTGGAACGTCATCATGAACCTGATAACACAACTATTTCATTAATGGCCTAAATGGAGCCCGAAAAAAATGGTATTTGATACTAGAACTGGCTTAGCGCCAGCAACAGGATTTGCTTTTTTCGATTTTGATGAAACCTTAGTTTCAATGAAAAGCATGTTGGATTTTCAGATGTACTGGTATCGCCAACACTCCGATCCAAAGAGTGAGGCTCATTTTCACGCTGATATGCAACAACGCTACAATTCCAACGTAACTCGGGAAGAATTAAATCGACTATACTACCGCCATTTTGCCGGTAGAACTTGCGAAGACACAGAACGGTGTGCGCGACAATGGTTTGACGAAATATCTGTCAGCATTTCAAGCCTGTTAAATGCAGCAGTGATTGACGAATTGCGTGCACACCAATCAGTTGGCAGGGAAGCCGTGATTGTATCGGGATCGTTCCCCGCCATATTAAAACCGTATGCAACGTTACTTGGCGTCAAATACATTTTAGCAACGCGCATGCAACAAGTTAACGGAGTCTACACAGGTGAGATCTTGCACCCGCAGACTATTGGTCCCGGCAAAGCAATCGCCATTAATTTATTCTTGGCACGCCACCGGGTCAGCGCTGATAGCTGTTACGCTTATGGTGATGATATTTCTGACAGTGATATGCTAGCTGCCGTGGGGCATCCCACGGTGGTTCGTTGCAACGCGAGTTCAGAATTAATGGCAGAAAACCACGGCTGGAGGATTATCGACCCAAATTAATTTAAAGTTCAGGCCCAACAACTTTTTTGTTAGCTACATGCCCTTGTTTTTGGTCGCTCGGTTTTCCTGCGCGTTGATTTGAGCAACCCGAAAACTCGGTGATGACCTTAGACATCGGCATGGGCGGGCTAAAGTAATACCCTTGTGCTTGATCGCAGCATCGCGGTGACAAAAAGGAAAGCTGTTCGTGTGACTCCACACCTTCAGCAATTACTTTTAAGTGCAATCCATGCGCCATCGCGATTATGGTCTCCACAAGCCTGGCAGAATCTTCATCATGCGCGGCATCTTTAACGAAGCCGCGATCAATTTTCAGGGTATGGAATGGATACTTCTGTAAATAACCCAATGATGAATAACCCGTACCAAAATCATCAATCGATAAACTCACTCCCAAATCAACCAATGCTTGCAAATTAACATGTGTCTCTGGAATATCGTCGATTAATACACTTTCGGTAATCTCTAACTCTATGTCTTGCGGCTGCAACTTTGACGCCAATAGTTGTTCACGCACAAAATCAGAAAAACCCTTAACGTGCAATTGCTTCGCCGACACATTGATCGCAAGCCGCAATGATTGGCCTGTTTCTTTTAATAAAGACGCAAATTCACGACAAGCTGTAGCGATAACCCAATCACCAATCTCGTGAATCAAACCCACATCCTCAGCCAAAGGTATAAAGTCGAGCGGCATGCAGACAAAATCTTCAGACTGTGACCAGCGTATCAACGCTTCAACTGCAATAGTCTCATTTGTTTTCAAATCGATTATTGGCTGATAGTCCAACATCAATTCATTACGCTCTACTGCATTTCGCAATTGCGCTTCACGCTCAACCCGCAACTGTAACTGCTGATTAATATCCTCGGTAAAAAAC